>JAUVIY010000027.1 GCA_030592625.1 Spirochaeta sp.
ATGGCCCATTCCACAACGGACGCATTGAACCCCGGACTCACCAGATAGCCGGCGCCGGCATCCACGGCGGCTTTAGCCTGATCCAGGTTCCGCACCGTACCGGCACCCACCAGAACATCACCCCGATCGGCCATGGTCCTGATGGTCTGCGCCGCACTTGCGGTACGAAAGGTGACTTCCGCCACCGGCAGTCCGCCCTCCACCAGGGCTCCTGCCAGATCGTCAGCCTTTCCGGCATCTTCAAGAGCGATGACGGGAATCACTTTCAACTCCGCAACTCTATCCAGAAACTTCTCAAACATATTCAACTCCCCTACCGATCCACTCGGGCACTCCCTCCGGCAACCAGTTTCTCCACCTCAGCCAGGGACGCCATCGTCGTGTCACCCGGAGTTGTCATGGCAAGGGCCCCATGGGCCGCACCGTATTCAACTGCGGCGGCAGCACCTTTATCGGCCAGGAATCCGTATATCAATCCCGAGGCAAAACTGTCCCCGCCGCCGACACGATCGAATATTTCCAGGTTGTTCCGCTGAGCCGCCTTGTGGAACTCGCCGTCATACCAGAGCACCGCACTCCAGTGATTCACCGTGGCGCTTACCACATCCCGAAGAGTCGTGGCCACGGCCTTGAAATTCGGATAGTCGGTGACGGCCTGTTCAATCATGGCCTTGAAACTTTCCAGCTTGATACCGGTGATAGTATCGTCCAGTCCTTCCACTTCGAAGCCGAGACAGGCGGTGAAGTCCTCTTCATTACCAATCATCACATCCACCAGGGGGGCGATTTTCCTGTTGACCTCTCGGGCCTTCTCATGCCCGCCGATGGCTTTCCAGAGGGAGGGGCGGTAATTCAGATCGTAACTCACGATCGTGCCGTACTTCTTCGCTGCAGTCATGGCTTCTATAACCGTTTCAGCGGTGGTTTCCGACAGGGCGGCGAAGATGCCCCCGGTGTGAAACCAGCGTACCCCTTCCTTCCCGAAGATAGCATCCCAGTCCACCTCACCGGGTTTAAGTTCAGAAGCGGCGGTATGAGCCCGGTCGGAGACACCTTTGGCACCACGTATGCCGAAACCCCGCTCGGTGAAGTTCAGCCCCTGCCTTGATAGGCGGCCGATGCCGTCGTAGGGCCGCCAGATGAGATGGGATAGATCCACTCCGCCCTGAAGCATAAGATCTTCCAGCAGGTGCCCGACATCATTATCCGGCGCTGCGGTTACCACTGTAGCTCTCCGACCGAAACAGCGGCGCAATCCCCGGGCGACATTGTATTCACCGCCGCCTTCCCAGACCTTGAATTCCCGGGTGTTACGGATTCGTCCGTCACCGGGATCGAGACGGAGCATCACTTCTCCGAGGGACAGGATGTCCCAGCGGCATTCTTCGGTTTTCCTGAGGTTCAATGACATTTCAAAACCCTTTTCGTTTCATATTGCGGAACAGCGTCTCATAATAGCAGAAATCAGAAGGGGCGTCCAGAATCACCGTACTGTAGTTATAACGACTTTTCCCCGGGCGTGCCCTTCTTCAAGATACCGGAGAGCTTCAGCAGCCTCACCTAACGGGTAACGTCTGTCTATAACAGGAACGACCTTACCGGTTTCAAGAAGCCCTTTAATATAAGCCAAATCCTTTTTATTTGGTTTCGCCATCAGGCTGCCCATTTTCTTGCTCCCGATCATTGATATCCATGGTCCCAGGAGCATAGATTGGAATATCTGAACCATGGAACCTCCGGTCATGACATAAATCCCCCGGGGACTCAATGCACGCTTATAATCTGAAATCGAATGATATCCGTTAGCAGCAAGAATCAGGTCATAACACTGCCCGTTTTGAGTGAAATCTTCTTGAGCGTAATCAATTACCTGGTCTGCACCATTCGAGCGTGCCGTGTCCAAATTTCTCCGGCTGCACACAGCGGTGACTTCAGCCCCGAAGGATTTGGCAATCTGCACCGCAAATGTACCTACACCGCCGGACGCACCATTAATCAGAACTCTTTGCCCCGAATGAATTTTTCCTTTATTACGTAGACCCTGCAGGGCGGTGACTGCCGCCATCGGTACGGCCGCCGCTTCCTCAAACGATATATTAGCCGGTTTCATCACCAATGCATCTTCACAGGCGCATACAAACTCGGCAAAACCGCCCCAACCACACCCGGAGATGTCCCCGAATACCTCATCACCTGACTGAAACTGCTTTACCTTCCTGCCAACCGCTTCAACCCGTCCCGCTATGTCAGCACCGAGAATCGTATTCTTCGGTTTTAGAAATCCAGAGTCCAGGCGGGCCAGGAACGGGTTACCTCTCAGTAGATGCCAGTCAGCTGCATTAACGGATGCCGCATGAACTTTTATCAATACTTCATTGCCCTCAGGAGCAGGTTTTTCTACCTCTTTGAGCTGAAACACATCCGGTGATCCGTATTCTGTGTATACAATTGCTTTCATAATTTTATTATTAGGACTACCGAGGTAATTTTGAAAGAACCTCTAACCTTCAGAATTAGGCCACTTCCATGCATACCGGATAATCAATACAAGCCACACAATTTGCCCAATGGAATAGATATAGGAATAAGCCCATGTCCCCGGCATAAACGTCAACATGACAGCAAGACCAATATGGAAGACACTTACTGTGATGTTTATCCAGCGATTCGCTTGAGGTTTTAATGTCAAGGACAGAAGAACCATTACACCCGGAATCGACATTAATATTGCAGATGCCCATAAGAGTATGGGAGTAATTTGAATACCTTCTACTTCTCCAGCTATTATTTGTTCTATAATCCCCGGCTGGAATATTGCCTTAATATCCGCATATATATACAAAAACATCAAAGCTACCCATAATGCTGCAAGCTTTATCTTTACATTTATCTTCGCATCTTCTAATAATCCCTTAGTTTTTTTAGAAGTAATTATTTTTTTATTATTTATCATCATTTTTTCCCTTGTTATTAAATTGTCTTGTACAGCAATCTTGTCAGGTTTTATTATGTCCCAATGTTATTGCATTTCCTTAATTATCATTTTTTCCTTTCCTTTGGCAAAAACTGCATTCAGGCAGATTCAAGAGTGTGTTTTTCCCACTGTTTGACGTTTACACCCTTAATTAAGAGCCACAAGGGAAAAAGTATTTCCCCCCACCAGGTAAACATACCAATTGTCACATCTACACTCGGGAAAAGAGAGAATAAAACGAAATCTATCAGATAGCC
This sequence comes from Spirochaeta sp., assembly GCA_030592625.1. GTDB lineage: Bacteria > Spirochaetota > Spirochaetia > DSM-2461 > DSM-2461 > UBA2779. Next base: position 3,232 of record JAUVIY010000027.1, read on the forward strand.
AAAACATCCAATCATCAACAAAACGCCCAGAAATTTGGGAATGTATCCCGACTTGAAAACTAAATAACCCATTGGGAATAGCCATAGCCCCCAAAATATAGCGGCAATATTAATTCCATATTCGTGAAAATCGAGAAATAGGGGAACCAGAGCCTGCAACTGATCTGCTGTAAATACTGGTAAACAGCCGGCACCGTTCGATAATAGTAGAACAGCGAAATTGTTAACTTCATTGAGCATCGCGATTGGGATGGCAACCAGCATGAATATAACCATAAGCACAGCATGGTTCCTATTAACTGGTTTAAGTATCTTGTATAACAGTAGAACTATTAATATGTGGCATATCTGGATAATGAGAGCGATCATAATGCTGAGACGAAACAGCAACTCATTAGCCATAATATTATTGACCGTTGCTATCGCATCTCCGGATACAATCAGAATGGAGGGAACGTAGATCATACCGAAGAATCCGAGTGGAGTCATCATCAGATATATTAACCCTGCTATTTTTGCAGTCCTATTTATTGAATCCATCATTTTCCTCTTTTTCTTCTAATTGTCCTGTAATGTTACTTTGTCTGATTTTATTATGTTCCAATGTTATTACTACATTCCCCTTTTTGTACCCTTTTTCAACATACCTGTGAGCCTCGGCAGTTTGTTCCAGCGGATAGCATCGATCTATGATCGATTTTATCTTTCCCGCCTCAACAAGCTCCTTGAGGAAAATCAGATCTTCAGACTTTTCGCTTGCCCACGCACAAATTACTTTCTTGCTTCCAATGACCGAAGTCCCTAACATTTGAAAAAGTTTTTTCATCTTAAAACTGGCTAGAAGATACCGTCCGTTGTGCGTTAACGAGCCTTTACAACACGAGAATGAACTCCTGCCTAATATATCAAAAATGAGATTATATTTCTCACCGTTCCTGGTAAAATCCTCCTTGGTATAATCGATTACCTTATCAGCTCCCAGCGATTTCACCAATTCCAATCTCGGGGTACTGCATACCCCGGTAACTTCTGCTCCATAATACCTGGCAAGCTGCACCGCGAGTGAACCTATCCCTCCGGAAGCTCCATTGATAAGGATCTTTTGTCCGCTCTGAACATTGACCTTTCTAAGGAGGCTTAACGCCATTATTCCCCCGTAAGGAACGGCTGAAGCTTCCTCATAGGTCATATTGGCCGGTTTGATAGCCACCATCCCATCCTCAGGCATACATAAATACTCAGCATAGGCACCCATGCTCATCCCGCGATATGCAAAAACTCGGTCACCTTTCTTAAATAATTTTACATCTTTACCTACTGCTTCAATTTCCCCGGCAAACTCACTTCCCAGTATTTTTTTTCTTGGCTTTCTGAACCCGAACATTATTCGTGCGGGAAGCAAGAGAGGCATAGGCATATTAAACTCGCCGGGAGAAACATTGCTGAATTTTCGAGCTGTAATATCCCCGTAATTTACTGACGTCGCATATACCCTTATCAGTATTTCATTGTCCCTCGGTGCAGGCTTTTCCACCTCTTTGAATTGAAGAACCTCCGGTGGCCCGTATTCTGTGTATTTAATCGCTTTCATTAACTTTCCGCCGGATCTTCCTGCATATATCTGCGCAGTTCTTTCTTTCGCCTCCGGTCACTGCGGCGGCCGCTTTTTTCAGAGCCCAGGTTTATCCCCTTGAACAGGATGGAGCTCAGGATCAGCAAACCCCAGGCCTGCCGGTAATTCAATGTCTTGAGGCCGAAAATCTCAGGCATCAGCCAATTCCACAAGGCCATTACCACCCAGCCCACAAGGACAAGAAAGCCGATCCCCAGAATGGCAAAACCAATACCAATCAGGATTTTCATAGGCAGACTTCGGTCGTACCACCAGGCATCCGAATCACCGCATCTCTCCCTATCCCGATCGGAACGCTGTGACGTCCCCTCCAATTCATCCATGCCGTCTCTGCCGGCATTCTTTTCTTCTGACATGTCTTTCCTCCTACGGAATCGTTAACTTATTGATTAATCCAATGCCTCAGAGCCCTGGACAGATTACGCAAGGCATAGCGTTTGCGGGCCTTAAGAGTATCGATACTTTCACCTGTAGCTTCCGCAATTTCCCTGAAGGTGAGCCCCCCGAACACCTGGGCATCCACCACCCGACGCTGTGCTGTCGGCAGAGCGCATATGGCATCATTCAATGCATCCACCAGACGTTCCCTGACAAATCCTTCCAGGGGATCCAGACCGACACCGACGATAATCTCCCGTAAAACATCCTCGGCCACATCAGTTTCACCGGACGCGGCGCGTACCCGTTCATGCCGCCAGGCATCGATCAATCGCCGGGTAAACAGCGAATAAATCCAGGCCGGCAGGTTACGGATACCGACAATCAGGGAAAAGCGCTCCATGGTCTCGGCATATACGTCATGAATCAAATCCTCTGCTTCTTCCAGGCTGCGCCCGACGGCACGCAGGTGTGCCATAAGCCGCGGTTTCTCGCTCTTGTAGGCGTCCTCGAGGCGTCGGTGAGAATCTCCATTGTCCGGTGGCGGATCATGTTTCATGACGTACAGTCATATAGACGGACGAAGCAAGCTTTGGGTGCATTTATTTTTCAGTCCGGGATGTAACCCAGCTTTTTCGAGATTTCTCCAGCACTGACGGCCACAGTTCGTCCGGATTTTTCTATCTCTTCCCCGCTTCTGAGAGACCTCCAGACGGCACTGATGGCGGCCACGATCCGACCCCGGTAATCCCGAATGGGAGCGCCGACACAGTTCACACCTTCTTCATGTTCCTCAAGATCGGAAGACCATCCTCTGATCCTGCATAACTCGATATCAGCAAGGATGTCATCAACTCTGGTTCTCGTCCTGGTCGTCTTATTAACCGGGGGATGACGAATGAGAATATCCCGTATCTGATTTGGTGTATGATCAATCAACAGGGACTTTCCCAATGATGTGCAGTGAACCGGAACATGACGGCCAATGATGTCAAAGCGCCGGAATCCGTCATAGCGCTCTACTTTGTTCAGGTAAACCACTTCATCATCCCGAAGGGTTGCCATATACACCGTAACGCCTATTTTGTCCGAGAGGCGACGCATTTCGGGCTCAGTCACTGTTTTCAGGTCCAGTTGATTCAGGTATGGAGCCGCCAGAGCGATGAAAGCCACCCCGATACGGTAGCGGCTGGAATCCTCGTCCTGTTCGATATAGCCCCGGTCTTTGAGAGACCCGAGAAGCCTGTGAACAGTGCTCTTGTGAAGCCCGATTTTAATCGATACATCCGAGAGACCCAATCCTTCAGGAAAATGTGCGAGAAGTTCCAGCAAATCGAATGTCCGGTCAAGCGCCTGTACGCTCATAATTCAAAACTCATATACCTGAGACTAATCCGTTTCACAATACGGAACAAGCGAATGTTGGCAATCCCGGTTCAATGGCGTTTTTTAGAGACTGAAACAGATCGGGCAGGGGTGGTAAGACGTTTGAGAAATATTTTCAACGCCGATTCTCTCGTCTTGATTTGCAATCCCATCAATCGGGCTCCAACTTTCGTTTCCATGGATAATAATGCCGGTTCTGTGATAAAAACCTGATTTTCTTTCAACGCGGCCGGTTCACCATTTTTCGATACCACAACCTCCCCCTTTACCACGTAGAACAGGACAAAACTATCCATCCGGCAATCCGGTATCTTCCCTCCGGCTTTCAGTTTGATCACCCGCGCCTTGAACAGGCCATTTTGAAAAAAGACATTCATGCTTCTTTTGTCGTACTCCCGGGCATCCATACTCATTAAATCAAATATCATGTTTGAACTCCTTTTGACACCAGATTATCAGGGACTCATTTCCTCATAGCTCTGTATCAGAGGATGACAATCCAATCGTCCAGCTCCTTTCTCCCGCAGTCGGTAATGCGGTCAGAGATTCTCCGGGTATACTTTCACGCCGCAATCCTGACAAGCCGGGCGCAGTTTGAGATTGGCGGTGGCCATAGGTAAACCTTCTTGAAGTGCCAGTCTGAGGTACTCGGCTTCGTAGGCGGACAAGCCGGTATCCCGGGCAAGGGCCTGGAGTCCAATCATCTCCCTCAGTGATGAATCATTCAGCTGATAGATCGGGAGAGTTGAAAGCAGATTCCAGTAATGGGTACTTTCCGCCCTGGAAAGGCGCCCCCGGCGTTCCCCTGTCAATAGAGCATTTGATATCTCCAGCTTCCATAGCATGGGAACCAGGGCTTCACCATCAATCAGGAAATCGAAAAGAAATTCCGAAACCGACGGCGATTCCGCAAGACAGAGATTCAACGCCGCGGAAGCATCCAGTACGAGGGTATTCAACGGCGTCCTTCATCAATCCACTCACGAATTCCGCCTGGATTGAGGCGCTTCTCCGATCTCAACCTTTTCAGTTCGTTCAAAGCTTCCAATCGCCGCTCCCGGTCGGGACCGGCCACCGGACTGATTTTAGCCACAGGCGTCCCGTGGAGGGTGACAATCATGCTTTCACCGGCGGCTACTTCTTTGAGGATTTTGGCGATATGAGTCTTCATTTCATAAGATCCGACGGTTTTCATATTCAAACTATATCATGAAAAACATGATTAGACCAGTCTCAGACCAGTCGTATTTTCCGATATGCCGGAAGATTGTTATCTTCAGGTACCAAAGTGCAAGCATATTGGTACGATCTTTTCCGATTCCCGTTACAATATCCTCATGGAAACCCTCCGTTTTCACAAAGTAGTTCCCTTCGGTGCCGTCCCCGATAAGGATCTGGAATATTCGGTGGTAGCCGCAAGGCATCGGTGTAAGTGGGTTTGTGTCCGGCTCAAGGGTCGGAACGACTGGTGTTTTCCCGGCGGCGGCAGAAAGGCCGGCGAGACTATGGAGGAGAATGCCAGGCGGGAACTCTACGAGGAAACCGGAGCTTTGGAGTTCGACATGTATCCTCTGGGTCTGTACGGTGTTGAACATGATAATGAAAGGATCAGCTGGGGAGGACTTTACGGCGCTGAGATCCGTACCATCGGGTCTATCCCTGAGGATTACGAAATCGCCGAACTCCGATATTTCGACAAATTCCCCCTTGACGCCGCCCGTTTCCCCGACATCATGCCCGGGATGATGGAATGGCTTGAGGAAAACATGATTTTATAATGCATCCGATCAATCCCGGGGAATAACCTTACCAATGTAAGGAAGGTTTCGGTGTTTCTGGGCGTAATCGATGCCGTAACCGATGACAAATACGTCAGGGATTTTGAATCCAATGTAGTCAACAGGTACTTTGGTCTCCCGACGGTCGGGTTTATCCAGCAATGTGCAGATCCGCAGAGAAGCAGGCTCCCGAAGCAGCAGCATTTCCCTCACCTTGGCCAGTGTATATCCGGTATCGATGATATCCTCGACAATAATGACATTCAGGCCGCGGATGTCTTCGTCCAGATCTTTGTTGATTCGCACATCCCTGGATGAGTCCATTCCCAGTCCGTAACTGGACACCACCATGAAATCCATCTTGGCTTCCAGGTCGATGGCCCGGGCCAGATCGGAGAGGAACACCACAGACCCCCTGAGCAGTCCCACGAGGACGATGTCCTCCTTGCCATTGTAGTCCACTTCAATCTCAGCAGCCATTTCGGTAACCCGACGGGCGATTTCTTCAGCAGAAATCAGTTCTTCGATCGTGTATTCCATCACCATCCCTCTCTTATATATTGTATCAGGGGTGAAGTCGTTTTTTTGGAATTATCAGGCTTATTGCTTACATTCATACTATGGGATTCAAGCCGCATGACGATTACATTATTCACCACAACATCAGGAGCCCCAATGGAACCCGGAATTATCTACACCTACACCGACGAGGCGCCGATGCTCGCCACTCACTCTTTTTTTCCCATCATCCAGGCTTTCAGCAAAGCAGCGGGAGTAACGGTGGAAACCCGGGACATTTCCCTGGCCGGCCGCATCCTGGCCGCGTTCCCTGATTACCTGAATGAAGACAAAAAAATCTCAGATGCCCTGCTGGAGCTGGGCGAACTGGTTAAGAAACCGGAAGCCAACATTATAAAATTACCGAATATCTCCGCGTCGATTCCTCAGATACAAGGAGCGGTAAAAGAACTCCGGGATAAGGGCTATCCCGTACCCGACTTCCCCGAAGAACCGAAAAACGATACTGAAAAAGCCATTCGTGCCCGGTACGACAAGATTAAGGGCAGTGCCGTAAATCCCGTGCTTCGGGAAGGCAATTCAGACCGCCGTTCTGCACCGGCAGTGAAACGGTACGCCCGAAAAAACCCACACACCATGGGAGCCTGGTCCGCCGATTCAAAGACCCATGTGTCCAGTATGAAGGACGGGGATTTCTTCGGAAATGAAAAATCGGTGACGATTACGGAGGACTCATCCTTTCGCATCGAATATACCGGAACCGACGGTACCGTGAAGCAGCTCAAGGGAGAGACACCGCTGGAGATCGGTGAAATACTTGATGCGGCGGTTATGAACCGCAAGGCCCTGCGAAATTTCCTGGAGGGGGAAATCGAAGACGCCGCAGCCAAAGACGTCCTGTTCTCCATCCACCTGAAGGCCACCATGATGAAGGTGTCCGACCCGGTAATATTCGGCCATGCCGTCTCGGTATTCTTCAAGGATGTTTTCGACAAGCATAAAGATATTTTGGATGACCTCGGGGTGGACCCCGACCACGGCATGGCCGACCTGGAATCGAAACTCGGTACCCTGAATCCGGAGAAAAGGGCTGAAATCGAGGCTGATATCAAGGCGTGTTATGCCTCAAGGCCGGATCTGGCTATGGTGAACTCCGACAAGGGAATCAGCAATCTCCACGTTCCCAGCGATATTATCATTGATGCCTCAATGCCCGCGGCAATCCGTAATTCGGGCAGGATGTGGGGGCCCGACGGAAAAGAGAAGGATATGAAGGCAGTAATTCCCGACAGAAGCTATGCCGGGATATTTCGGACCGCCGTCGATTTCTGCCGGGAAAACGGCGCCTTCGATCCCGCCTCTATGGGCAGCGTTTCCAACGTAGGTCTGATGGCGAAAAAAGCCGAAGAATACGGATCCCACGATAAAACATTCAAATCCCCGGGCAATGGTGTCATCAGGGCGGTGAATCCGGCAGGAGAGGTAATCCTGGAACAAAATGTGGCCGAAGGCGATCTATTCCGAATGTGCCAGGTGAAAGACGCTCCGGTCCGCGACTGGGTGAAACTGGCCGTTTCCAGAGCCGGAGCCACCCTCTCCCCTACGGTATTCTGGCTGGATGAAAAGCGAGCCCATGACGCCGAGCTCATCGTGAAAGTAAAGGCCTATCTGACGGATCATGATACTTCCGGACTTGAGATAGACATTATGGAACCGGCCAAGGCCTGCAAACACGCTCTTGAACGTGCCGGGGCCGGTAAAGATACCATATCTGTGACCGGGAACGTCCTGCGGGATTATCTCACCGACCTCTTTCCTATCCTGGAACTGGGCACCAGCGCAAAGATGCTGTCCATCGTCCCGCTGATGAACGGCGGCGGACTCTTCGAGACCGGAGCCGGAGGTTCGGCACCCAAACATGTGCAGCAGCTGCGGAAGGAAAATCATCTGCGCTGGGACTCACTGGGGGAATTTCTTGCCCTGACAATGTCCTTTGAGCATCTGGCGAACACGTTCGGTAATAAAAGAGCCGGACTTCTGGGAAAAACCCTGGATATGGCCACCGGAGAACTCCTGGAAAAACGGAAGTCCCCTTCCCGGAAATCCGGGGAACTGGATAACAGGGGAAGCCACTATTACCTGGCCGCTTTCTGGGCTAAGGCACTGGCGGAACAGAATGATGATACCGAGTTGAAAGAACGATTCACCGAACCCGCCCTCAAACTGGCGGAGAACGAGAAAACCATTGTTGATGAGCTGAACCGGATACAGGGATCTCCGGCTGATATCGACGGCTATTATAAACCGGATCAAGCCGCCGTGGATGCGGTGATGAGGCCCTGTGCTCTGCTGAACGGTATCATCGATTCAATCTGAGTCAACCCTTGAATTCCGTTACGAGCCCCTGTATCGAAGTCCTGGCGTCTCCGAAAAGCATTCGGGTGTTCTCGCCGAAAAAGAGCGGGTTGTCCACTCCTGCGAATCCGGGATTGAGAGATCTTTTGAATACGATGACGGTATGGGCCTTATCCACGTTAATAACCGGCATCCCATACAGGGGTGAACCTTCATCGCTTCTGGCGGCGGGATTCACCACGTCGTTGGCACCGATGACCAGAGCGACGTCCACCATCTCGATGGTGGGATTCACATCATCCATCTCCCGAAGCTGATCGTAAGGCACATTGGCTTCGGCCAACAGCACGTTCATATGACCGGGCATCCTGCCGGCCACCGGATGAATACCGAAGTTTACTTCGGCGCCGTTCTCTTTCAACAGCGATGCCAGTTCCTGGACGGCATGCTGGGCCTGAGCCACGGCCATTCCGTATCCCGGAACAATCAGGATATTCTGCGCCGCTTCCAGGATCGGGTAAGCATCTTCGATGGAGACGGGCTTGGCCTCACCGGTGAATGCGGCACCCTGCCTGGCTCCGCCTCCGGAACCGAATCCGCTGAATAACACATTGGCCAGGGATCTGTTCATGGCCTTGCACATGATGTTGGTCAGGATAACACCGCTGGAACCCACCAATGCGCCGGAAACGATGAGCACATTGTTCTTGATGACGAATCCCGCCGCGCAGGCGGCCATGCCGCTGTAGGCATTAAGCAGGGAGATAACCACGGGCATATCGCCGCCGCCGATAGGAATCACCACCATGACACCGAGAATCAGACTTAAGGCCCCAAGGACGATCAGCACCGTATAGGGTGTCAGGAACGGCAGAAGGTTTTCCGGACCCAGGAGAGGACGGCCGAGGGAAACAAGGAGAATTGCCGCCAGTATAAGAATCACCACGAAGCCGTTCACCACCTGCTGCCCGCCGTAGAGGATGGGTCTGGAGCTCATTTTCCCGGAGAGTTTACCCCAGGCGATTATGGAACCGGTGAAGGTGACCCCACCGATAAGAACCGTTACGCCGATGATGACCAGATCGTTCCAGGGAGTATCCGCCAGAGCACCCGCTGAGTAGAGCCGCTGAAATTCGACCCAACCCACCAGGAGACTGGCGATACCGCCTAATCCATTGAAGAGCGCCACCAACTCGGGCATGGATGTCATGGCAACCAGTCTGGCTGCCAGAGCACCTATCACCGAACCAGCCGCCAGACCGACTACGATCCAGGGCCAATGGATCAGATTGTCCGAAGCCAGGGCTGTGACGATAGCCAGCAGCATTCCGATGGCCGAAATCCGATTTCCCTTCCGGGCGGTATCCGCCTTGCCGAGCATCTTCAGTCCGAAGACAAAAATCATAGAAGAAATGATGTATAATAGATTGACTAATGATTCGGGCATGATTACTTCTTACCTCCGGTAAACATGCCGAGCATTCGGTCGGTCACCAGGTATCCACCGACAACATTGATGGTAGCGAACATCACGGCACAGGTCCCCAGAACGGTACGCAGGATGTCGTCCTGTACATTCCAGGTACCCAGCAGGCTGATAAGAGCACCGACGATGGTGATACCGCTGATAGCATTGGAACCGGACATCAGCGGAGTATGAAGCTGGCTGGGAACCTTGGTGATGAGTTCGAAACCCAGAAAAGTGGCCAGTACCAGAACGAAAAGCAACATGATACCCATTTAATGTCTCCCATAGTGTTTCAGGATTCCCGGATGAACGACAGCGCCGTCGCGGACAATGACGCAGCCGGCGGCAATTTCGTCGGCATTTTCACCTAAGCCGAGATTGAGTGAGCCTTTTTCGGTATCCAGGAGGTGAGTGAGGAGGTTCACCATATTGCCGGCAAGCATCTGGCTGGCATGGACAGCTACTTCACCCGGCAGGTTATCGATTCCGATGATGCGGACACCGTCAAGAATCACTTCCTCGTTCACCTTCACCCCTTCAACGTTTCCACCGCTGCCGGCGGCCAGGTCCACGATGATAGAGCCTGATTTCACTCCTTTAAGCATGTCGGCGGTGATGATGATGGGGGCCTTACGCCCGAATAGTTTGGCTGTGGTAATGGTGACATCTGCACCGGCAACAGCCCTGGCCATGGCTTTCCGCTGTATAACCAGCTGTTCATCGGTGAGAGCCTTGGCGTACCCGTCCCTGGTCTGGCCGGTTTCACCCAGATCCACCTTGAGAAATTTGGCACCCAGAGAATGAACCTGCTCCTCGACAACGGGGCGGGTATCGAACGCTTCAACACGGGCACCCAGCCGTTTTGCCGTAGCGATGGCCTGGAGTCCGGCGACACCGGCCCCGATGACGAACACCTTGACCGGGGTTAATGTACCGGCGTGAGTCATCATCATGGGGAAAATTTTATCCAGTCTTTCGGCGGCCTTTATGACGGCCACATAACCGGCCAGGGATGCCTGGGAACTCAAAACGTCCATTTTCTGGGCCAGGGTGGTCCGGGGAATCATCTCCAGGCTGATGGCGTCAACACCAGCTGCGGCGTAGGCTTCGACCAGAGTCCTGTTGCTGTACGGATCGAGGAGACTGATATGCAGCGCGCCCTTTTTTACGGATCCGATCTCTTTCTCATCAGTCGGATTGATTCTGAGGATGACATCGGCTTTCCCGAGCAGGGCATTGCGATCTTTCTCCACCGAAGCTCCCGCTTCTTTATACTCCGCGTCGGACCAATGGTCGGATACGCCGGATTCAACAACGACATCAATTCCCTCAAGCGCACACAGTTTCCTGGTCGCGTCGGGGATGAGGGCGGTCCGTTTATCGGATACCTCCCTCGGTACGGCTACGATCATGTCGACCTCTTTCCTAATTGAGATATATACGACTATTATAGTTAGGATACTATCTATTTCGCAACAGCGGAAACAGAATTCGGGGATGACTCCCATAACATTCCTGCCGGCGGAGATTACGGTATAGACTCAAGCCCATGATTCTCAACCGTCGGCTCCTGGTGTCGATACTGATTCCGACACTTCTCATCACAATCGGAAGGACTCTGGGCGATGCCTTCATACCGCTATACGCCAGGGAGTTGGGCGCCTCGATGGCAATGGCCGCCCTCGTTTCTTCCCTGTTTTTCCTGGGACAGTCTGCTGCAGATCTTCCCGCGGGTTGGCTGGTGCATCGTTTCGGGGAAAAGCGGAACATGGCCGGCGGCGGAATCCTGATGGCCATGGCCATAGCCCTGAGAATCGCCGCGACAGATATGGTGTTGTTCACCTCGTCGGTGATTCTCTTCGGAATCGGCACTTCCCTGATCTGGATTTCCCAGATGTCCTGGCTCAAGAAGGAAATCGGCGGCCGGGAACGGGGTCATGCCATGTCCATGGTGGGCGGTTCGTATCGGCTGGCCCGTATACTCGGCCCTTTGGCGGGTGGATTTCTTGCCGAAAAATTCGGATACCGTGTCCTGTTTGCGGTTCAGGGTTTCTTCTGTTTGAGCGCTGTATTTGTCATCCTGTTCGCCATCCCTCATACCCCGAAATCAGAAGGAAGCTACACCCGGTCCCTGGAATCGGCGGCTGCACGATGGAAATCCGACCGAACTACCATACTCGCCGCCGCGATGGGAATTGCCGGCCTGGTGGTGCTGAAGGCTTCACGGGACATCCTGATACCCCTGTGGGGCGGCGAATTGGGCCTGAGCGAAGGACGCATCGGTATCGTGATGTTCACAGGTGCCGCTGTGGATGCGGCACTGTTCTGGATCTCAGGCATCATAATGACCCGAAGCGGCCGAAAGACAGCGGCTATCGCCAGCACGACGGGTCTGGCCCTGGCCCTTGCCCTGCTCCCCCTGGCCCGGAGTTTTCCTGCACTGATACTCCTGTCCGCCCTGGCCGGCCTGGGAAACGCCATGGGAGCCGGGATTAATCTCACTATCAGCAGTGATCTGGCACCAGGGAAATCGCCGGTGGCATTTATGAGCATCTGGCGTTTCCTTATGGGATTCGCCGGTTTCGGAGGCCCGGCGCTGGCGGCTTTAATGATCGGAATCGCCGGTAATGTTGCGGCTCCACCTGTCGTGGCGGCGACGGGATTCATCGGCGCCCTGCTCATGTCTTTCTTCATGAACGACACCGGGAGGCATTAACCCGCGGGCACCACTGGAAATGGCCGGCCGATTAATCATACTTGTTCATTATGAATACAAAACAAAATCGACGGGTTCACCGGGGCCTATTCGGATTAATCGTCATCATCGCCCTGACGGGAAGCGGCTGTCTGGGTGTATTTCAGGAAATATCGATTAACC
>JAUVIY010000062.1 GCA_030592625.1 Spirochaeta sp.
GCATCCTCCCTGGCCTTGACTGTCTCTTTCTCACCAAGGCCTCCGGTGACGGCAAAAATACCGATCCAATCCCTCACACCACTGCCTGCCGGAGCGACCCAATCGGCCTGGGAAAGATAATAGGGTGTTTTTTCCTTGAAACCGGTCTGCCTCATCTGTTGAAGCACCCTGAAGGGCTCAGTCCGTCCTTCATCGTGATACAGGAGTATGTCATCCCCGACCGACTGGGATGGAAAAATCCCCACGACGGCGGCGGCTCTGAGCAGCTTGCCGGCAACGATGCGGTCCAGCCATGAACGGGCATCCCTGAGCAGGTTCCGGGCCTCTTCTCCCCGTTCAGGATCGTCCAGAATCTCCGGATACCTGCCCTTGAATTCCCAGGCATACAGAAAGAATCCCCAGTCAATCAGAGGGATAATTTCCTCCAGGGGTATGTCGGAGTATGTTTTTACACCTGTGAAACGCGGCTCGGGCAGCTCTTGTTCCGGTGTCCAGCCGCCGTCGGGAGTCCAGGGTGCGGAACGCGCTTGAGCCAGATCGACATGAACTGTACCTTCGATTCGACTCTTTTTCTCATCTCTGAGTCTCTTCTGCTCTTCCCGGGTCTTTCTGATGAATTCGTCTCTGCCGACAGAATCCATCAAGGCCGAGACGGCGGCCGGGGCAAGGGATGCATCTTTAACATGGATAACCGGCGCCGAGCAGGATGGAGCGATTTTCAGCGCTGTATGAGCTGGACTGGTGGTGGCTCCGCCGATCAGAAGCGGAGTTTTCCACCCTTTGTTCTCCAATTCACAGGCAATCCGTACCATCTCATCCAGGCTCGGCGTTATCAGACCGGAGATACCGATGATGTCAGCATTCCACTCTACCGCTCGGCGCATGATATCTTCGAGGGGAACCATGACTCCTAAATCTTCCACTTCATAACCGTTGCATTGAAGTACCACGCCGACGATATTTTTGCCGATGTCATGGACATCACCTTTTACCGTTGCCATGAGGATACGCCCCCGGGAGCTGACACCGGAAACCTTCGCATCCTCCAGATAGGGCTGAAGAACACCGACTGCCCGTTTCATTACACGAGCACTCTTCACCACCTGGGGCAGAAACATCTTTCCCTCACCGAAGAGCTCACCGACACGGTTCAAGCCCTTCATCAGAGGCCCCTCTATTACGCTCAGAGGATCGCCGCTGTTCCGACGGGCCTCTTCGACATCCTCTTCCACCCAGCCGGCGAGACCCTTCACCAGAGCATGGGTCAGCCGATCCTCAACCGGCATTTCGCGCCAGCCCAGATCTTCAGTAACGGCTTTTCCCCGGCCGGCATAGGATTCTGCAATATCCAGAAGCCGATCATCGGCATCCGGCCTTCTGGCCAGGATGACATCCTCGATTCTTATCCGGAGTTCGTCTTTCACTTCGTCGTAGACTTCCAGCTGCCCGGCGTTGACGATACCCATGGTCAATCCGGCCTTGACGGCGTGATAAAGGAAAACGGCGTGCATGGCTTCCCGTACGGCATTATTACCGCGGAAGGAAAAAGAGATGTTGCTGATACCGCCGGAAAACTTGACTCCGGGAAGTTCACTTTTAAGCACCCGGACCGCCTCGATGAAATCCAGGGAGTATCGGGTATGTTCGGGGATGCCTGTGGCCACGGCGAATACATTCAGATCGAGAATAATGTCTTCAGGCGGGAATCCGGCTTCAGTCATAAGGAGATTCACCGCCCGGCGGCCGATCTCGATTTTCCGATCCCGGCTGTCGGCCTGCCCGTCTTCATCGAAAGCCATGACGACGGCCGCCGCCCCGTAACGCCGGACGATTCGGGCCTGATTGAGAAAAACGGCCTCACCTTCCTTCAGGCTCAACGAATTCACAACACCTTTTCCCTGGAGACAGCAGAGACCGGCTTCCAGAGCAGCAAAACGGGACGAATCAATCATCACCGGAACCCGGGACACATCGGGTTCGGCCATCAGGAGATTGAGGAATCGTGTCATTTCCTCCGATGCGTCCAACAGGGCGTCATCCACGTTCACATCGATGATCTGGGCACCATTTTCAACCTGTTGACGGGCGATATCCACCGCTTCGTCATAGTTCTTTTCCCGGATCAAACGGGCGAATTTACGTGAGCCCGATATGTTCGTCCTCTCACCGATGTTGACGAAAAGACTCTCAGCGTCGATCAGTAGAGATTCCAAACCGCTGAGGCGGGTGATACATGTGACAGCTGCTGTATTTGATTTTCGTGGAGAAACCCCGGCCAGACGTGCCTTGATGGCTTCGATATGGTCCGGACGAGTCCCGCAGCAGCCCCCGACGATATTCAGGAATCCCTTGTCCGCCATTTCACCCAGAACACGTGCCATATGCTCCGGGGTATCGTTGTAATTTCCCTCTTCATCAGGGAGTCCGGCGTTGGGATGAACTGAAATGGGTACTGTTGCTACTTCGGCCAACCCTCGAATGTGAGGCACCAGATCCGTTGCACCCAGGGCACAGTTGAGTCCAACTGACAAGGGATCGGCATGGGACACCGAATACCAGAATGCTTCCGGCGTCTGCCCGGTTAAAGTACGCCCGGAGGCATCGGTTATTGTCCCCGATATCATTACAGGCCAGCGGCGACCGTACTCCTCAAACAGACCAAGCAGCGCATGGATTGCAGCTTTAGCATTCAAGGCGTCGAACACTGTTTCAATAAGCAGAATATCAGCACCGCCTTCGATGAGTCCCCTGGCGGCTTCACGATATGATTCGGATACTTCTCTGAAAGTGACGTCCCTGTAGCCCGGATCTTCCACTTTAGGAGATAAAGACAATGTCTTACTTGTCGGTCCCATAGTACCGGCGACAAATTTCGCACCCTTCCCACCGTCTTCATGGAATCGATTGATGGCTTCCCGGGCGATTTCCGCCGCCCGTCTGTTCATCTCAAGTACAAGGCTTTCGGTTCCGTATTCCGCCTGGGATATTGAGGTTCCGTTAAATGAATTCGTTTCGATGATATCGGCGCCGGCGTTAAGGAATTCGGTGTGGAATTCCTTGACGAGATCGGGGCGGACCAGGTTGAGCATTTCATGATTACCCGCAAGATTCTTCGGTTGAGCCGTAAAACGTTCTCCGCGGTAATCCGTTTCTACCAGTTTTCTAGATTGAAACCATGTTCCCGCAGCACCATCGAGAATGAGTATCCTTTCTTCGATGAGTTTCCGAAGTTCATCTGTTCTATCCGGCTGAATCATGGTGCGGTATTCCTCATTGGGCCTGATTCTATCGACAGGAACGCGGGAGGGCAACATCGCTGGTTAATCCCGGCAGTGTTTAGCCCTGATTGATCCTGTTACTTGATTCCCAATCGAATGAGAGGAGTGAACTTGTTCATTCTGTCGGGATCGTTCCTCGGCTCTCGCCTCCGGTACGACCCTTGATCCGAATGAGTACAGGGAAGGCAAGGTTTCCGTAGTACCGCGGCTTGCCGCGGAAAGGAGTCGCTTAGGCGACTTCGGGTCCAGGGCTCTGCTCTGGGGTATGATATCTTTCATTTACAAAGAGGATTTACTATCTTTATATCAGTAAGAGGTCATTATATGTCATCTTTAAACCAATCAGCATCTCATCTCCGAATGAGAGCAGGGGAAAGAGGCTTCCGTAGTACTACGGCTCTTCTGCCCTTGGGTATGATACTTCTCATTGTATTCCTGACAGCATCTATTCCAGCCCTCATGTCCTGTGTTTCCTACGACAGTGAACAGGACGGTGTCGTAGGATCTGTCTATGATGTGAACGGTGTCAAGGTATTAGTTGATCCTGCCTCAGACAGACTGCTGGCCTTCGCACTGCGCAACGATTCCGACCGTCAGGTAACCATCCATGTTCGAGCCATCGGCGGAGAGATCGGATACAACACAGGAGGGAGCTCCGGATTCACAGGTATGTCGTCTGGTGGTTATCGCAGGGCTGCCTATTTGATTTCACCGAACGATATCCTTCTCAAACCTGGCGATAAAGCGATGGGGAAAGTATTCCTCAAGAACTGGTCCCAGGCCACCAGGAACTTCACATCCCGTATCGAATTCAACGTTAAAGTCGAAGAAGAGCGGCACATGGTGATGATTGAGGCTGACCAGGACGATATTTTCGGAGATGCCAGGAACATGTTCCAGCAGAACAAGCTCGGTAAGAACGATCCGAACAGGTACGGCAGCAAGCACTATCGAGTCGATCAGCTGCCGGACGGTTACTCTCTCGCTATTCCGGACTGACTCTTGCGAAGTCACTAGACTCCAAGATAAGCGTTTTTCACCTCTTCATCCGCCATCAGGGCGGAGGACGTATCGGTCTTGACGATTATGCCGTTCTGGAGGACATAGCCCCTGTCGGCGATTTTCAAGGCCATATTGGCGTTCTGTTCCACCAGGAAGATGGTGGTGCCCTGTTCCTTGTTGATCCTCACAATAATTCCGAAAATCTGCTGGACGATCAGAGGGGCAAGCCCCAAAGACGGTTCATCCAGCAGCAGGATCCGTGGTTTGGCCATAAGGGCCCGGCTGATGGCCAGCATCTGCTGCTCGCCACCTGAGAGAGTGCCTCCGATCTGGTGCCGGCGTTGAGAGAGAATCGGGAAGAGTTCGAATACGTACTCCAGATCCCGTTTCATCTCTTCCTTGTCGGTTCTCAGATAGGCACCCATATCCAGGTTTTCAAGGACGGTAAGCTGGGGAAAGATACGCCGACCCTCCGGTACCTGGCTCATGCCCATGGTGACAATCTTGTGAGGGGGCATCCCGGTGATGTCGATACCTTCGAGAATCACCGTTCCGCTTCGGGGAGGTTCGATTCCGCTGATGGACATCAGGGTAGTGGATTTACCGGCGCCGTTGGCACCGATGAGGCAAATGATTTCCCCTTTGTTCACTTCGAGACTGATGCCCTTGAGGGCCTGAATATTGCCGTAGTAAGTATGTATGTTGTCGACTTTCAGCATCTTCTATTCTCCCAGGTAAGCCTTGATGACTGCGGGATTTGCCTTCACCTCGTCGGGAGAGCCTTCGGCGATCAGTTTGCCGTAATCCAGGACATAAATTCGTTCCGACAGACTCATTACCAGACTCATATCGTGCTCGATGAGAAGGATGGTAATTCCTTCTTTGTCACGGATTCGGGTGATGGTGTCATCAAGTTCCTTCGTTTCCTGGGGGTTCATACCTGCTGCGGGCTCATCCAGCAGCAGAAGTTGAGGTTCGGTAGCCATGGCCCGGGCAATTTCAAGCCGGCGCTGGGCACCGTAAGACAAGCTGGAAGCCGGCTCATTTGCGTATTGTTTCAGACCCAGTTTTTTCAGGATGACGAGGCTGTCCTCGACAACCTGCTTTTCCTCGGTCCGTGTACTCTTATCCCGGAAAATCGCACCGAATATACCGGCTTGCAGCTTCGGATGCCGTCCGATCATGACATTTTCAAGGGCGGTCATGCTGCTGAACAGACGTATATTCTGAAATGTACGCGCCAGTCCGAGCTCGGTAATATTGTTCGGTTTCATACCGTTGGTTCGAATCACCTTCGATTCGGGATTTGAAACGGCAATGTCGCCTTCAGAGGGCTTATAGACGCCGGTGACACAATTGAAGAGAGTCGTTTTACCGGCGCCGTTTGGCCCGATCAGGGCAACGATTTCACCGTCGTTAATATGTATGTTCACATGATCAACGGCACGCAGGCCACCGAAGACCATGGAAAAATCTTTGATTTCAAGAATGATTCGGCTCATGATTGATCCTCACCAACAATGTAGTGCTTCCTCACCCTGGGAATGATTCCCTGAGGTCTGAAGATTGACATTACCACCAGAGCAACTCCGAACATGAGCATCCGGTAATCGGAAAGCGCACGGAAATATTCGGGGATGAGTGTCACCAGGAAGGCGCCGAGGATAACGCCGGGGATTGATCCGGTACCGCCGAGAACAACGGCTACCAGTATCATCACCGATTCCATCAGGGTGAAACTGCCCGGATTGATGTAGGTGGTCTTTGCGGCCAGGAGAACACCTGCCATACCGGCCCAGATGGCACCCAGGGCGAAGGTTGTCAGTTTTGCCTTTGTGAGATCTATACCCATGGATTGGGCGGCGATGTCATCTTCGCTCATAGCCTCCAATGCCCGGCCGATCCGGGAATCCTCGATGCGCCGCATCACAAAGATGGTGAAAAGTACCAGCGCGATACAGATATAGAACAGATAGATTGTGGCACCCTGAAGCGAAAGTTTGGTGATAAAACCCGGACGGGGTATTTGAGCGATACCTTCGGGGCCCTTGGTGAATCCGGATAAGTTTTCAAGTACCAGTCGTGCGATTTCGCCGAATGCCAGGGTAACGATGGCCAGATAGTCTCCCCTGAGCCTGAGGACGGGAAAGCCGATCAACAGGCCGAAAACGGCACCGGAAACGGCTCCGAGAGGCAGGGCGACCCAGAACGGGATACCCCAATAGAGATACATCAGACCGTAGGAATAGGCACCCATGGCGTAGAATGCCGCATAACCGAGATGCAGCAGTCCGCCGTAGCCGATGACGATATTCAATCCCAGACCAAGAATGACAAATATCAGGGCACTGGTCATGATGCTCACCTGGTAAAAGTTCACCAGCAAAGGCAAAACGAGAACAAGGACCGCCAATGTCGATAACACCGGAATCCTCATTTTTTTATCGTTCAGGGATTTATGCAGGGAAAACCTTCGTGACTCTTTAGTATCAGTTTTCTTCAAGCCGGAGCCGTTCTCTTTGCGGTCGAGCAAATAACGCCAGAGCCACGAGAGAATGAACGTACCGGTACCGACCCACATAAGATTGATCCAGCGCCAATTCACCGTCATATTAATGGTATTTACCTTGATGACAATGATCGGGAAGGTAAGGATCATCATCCAAAGAGCACTGAGAGCAGATGTCCTGATTTCTTTTAGCACTTTATTCATGACATCACACCTTCTCTATCTCATTACGCCCCATGAGGCCTGAGGGCTTGATGATGAGAATGATGATGAGAATGACGAATGCGAAGGCATCTTCATAGGCACTGGAGATGTAACCGGCACCGAAACTCTCGGCCATCCCGAGAACAAAACTCCCCAGAACGGCTCCCGGGATGCTTCCGATGCCTCCGAGTACTGCAGCAACAAAAGCTTTGATGCCCGCCAGAAACCCGATGTAGAAGTTGATCTGTCCCATATGGTTGGCAATGAGAACACCACCTATAGCCGCCGTGGCAGATCCGATGGCGAACGTGAAGGTAATCACCTTGTTGATGTCGATACCCACCAGTTGAGCCATCACCTTATCCTGGGATGTGGCTCTCATTGCTTTCCCCATCCTGGTAAACTTGATCAGTATGGTCAGGAATATCATAACCACGACAGTGGTAATCATAATGACCAGCTGAGTGGTTGTAACCAGGGATTTCCCCGGGATGAGAAAGGAAAAATTCGGAATCATGGAACGGAACGGCAGGAAATCAGAGGTTTGAGCCAGGAGAACGTAATTCTGCAATACAAGCGACATGCCGATAGCACTGATGAGAGCTGTGAGTCTCGGTGCTTTCCTCAGAGGTTTATATGCGATATTTTCCATGGTAACACCGTATCCGGCGGAAAAAAAGATTGCGGCGGCCAGGGAAATGAACAGTATGGTAACCGGCGGCAGTCCGGTGGTAATCTGCAATACGCCGCCGATGATAAGGGCAGTGAATGCACCGATCATGTAAATCTCGCCATGGGCGAAGTTGATGAGCTTGATGATGCCGTAAACCATCGTGTAGCCCAGGGCGATCAATGCATAGATACTGCCTTTGGTTAGCCCGGCAAGAACGAGCTGCAGGAAGTACTTCAAAGGGATTTCTCCTCAAAAGATGAATATAAGACAAAAAGCAGTATAACTGTTTTTGCCGAAAAAGGGGCGACAGGATATCCTGTCGCCCCCGATCATCACGAAAAGCGTGAATTGATTCTAGAGTTCGACATAAACGCCGTTCTGAACCTGGTAGACAGCGAATCCGACGCCAATCGCATCACCATTCTCATCGAAACTGATGTTTCCGAGGGGAGTGTCGACATAGTTGGATCGCAGGGCGTCCATAATGGCCACACCATCTGTGCTGCCGGCATTCTCAATGGCGGTAAGCAGGGCAATGGTTGCAGCATATCCGTTGATAAAGAATGCACCGGGATCTTCGCCGTATGTGGACTTATGATCGGCAGTGGCTTTCTGGCTCATTGGATTGGACGAGGTGTCCATAGGTCCGGATGCATATACACCTTCAGAATATTCACCGGCCACCTGAATGAAGGTATTATCTTTAACACCATCATCAGAGATGAAGGGAATATCAAGGCCCATCTGACTCATCTGCTGGACAAGCTTGGAAGCCTCAGGATGGTAACCGCCATATACAATGCCTTCGGCATCGGTATTGGCGATTTTGGTGAGTATTGCCGAGTAATCGACGGCATTTGCGGTGATTCCTTCGTAAAGCACGATTTCGATGCCGAGACCTTCAAGAGAAGCGACAGTGAAATCAGCAAAACCTTTGCCGTAGTCCTGCTTGTCATGAAGGACAGCAACGGTCTTGA
Organism: Spirochaeta sp.; assembly: GCA_030592625.1. Lineage (GTDB taxonomy): Bacteria > Spirochaetota > Spirochaetia > DSM-2461 > DSM-2461 > UBA2779. The sequence goes on from JAUVIY010000062.1 coordinate 8,644, forward strand.
GCCCGAGCTTCTTGTCGATAAATTCAGCGTCGGTGGCGGCCTGGGCATCATCCGGAGCGATGGTACGGAAGAAATTGGGGTAATTGCCGCTCTGGGTAAGAGCCGGGTTGGTGGCCGAGGGGCTGATTGCTGGTAAATTTGCCTCGTTATAAATACCCATAGCACTCTTTGTAGCACCGGAGCAGATATGACCGATAACGGCAACAACGCCTTCACCGACTACCTTGGCGGCACTATTTGCAGCAACTTCAGGCTTGCAGACATCATCCTCGATAACCAACTCGATCTGTCTGCCGAGAACTCCGCCATTGGCATTCCAATCGGCAACAACCAGCTCAGCGGCTTTGATAGTGGGGATACCGTAGGATGCCAGGTCGCCGGTATGAGGTCCGACAACGGCAATCTTAATTGCGCCCTCTTCTTTCTTGCAACCGGCAACGAAAAACATCGCTGTGACGGCCAGCAGAAGTACTAGAACTGTGAAAAGCTTCTTCATTTGATTTTCTCTCCTTTTGAAAATTCGAATTTATCTTCGATGAAGGATATTCCTGTATATCCGCTAGAATACCAGTTGTCAATTATGGCAAATGATTGCCGCAATAATCCTGTCTGACCAAGAATACTAAATGACAGTCAATTTGCACGCTTCTGAACATAGTTGATTGTATATCTACTGCTATTTCCCTCATTAATCGAGACTCCATAGTCATTTTCACCTCAAAAACGCGAGTATTCAGTCAAATTACCTGCTTTCGTTTTTCAAACTAACGTAATTTAACATAAATCTTCATAATCCTCTAATTGCCTTTTTTCAGTGAAAAGATGAAGTCCTAACCGTATTTTACAGCTCAGCGACGATTTGACTCCGATTTTTTACTCTTCCAGGTTTTATCGTAAGCTTCACTTTTTCGTGTCAGTTCCCGGTAAACATAGGATGTAATAAAGTTAGGATTGTCTAAGTTTTCGGAAAGCATTATCTTATTTTCAGGAGGCAGCATGCCAGACTCCTATATAGACCCGGATCCTCAGGAAACTCATGACTGGCTTGAATCCCTGGAAGGCGTCATCGACGCTGAGGGAAAGGACAAAGCCACATACCTCCTCAAAGAACTGATTAACCGAGTGCGAGAACAGGGTATCCGACCTCCGGATACGACAATCTCCCCATATGCCAATACCATTGTGCCGGAGAAAGCGGAAAAGATACCCGGAGACAGCCTGACCGCAATGAAAGTGGCGGCCTGTGTCCGGTGGAACGCCATGGCAATGGTGGTCAGAGCCAACAAAAATCCCGATGGCCTGGGCGGTCATATTGCGAGTTTCGCATCTTCGGCTGCACTTTATGAGGTAGGATTTAATTGGTTCTTCAAGGGATACGACGCTGTCAACGGCCCGGATCTTATCTTTTTTCAGGGTCACTCGGCACCGGGTATGTACGCCCGGGCTTTTGTCGAGGGTCGTCTCGACGAAGAGCAGCTCCTGAATTTTCGACGGGAGGTGGACGGTAACGGGCTTTCTTCCTATCCACATCCCTACCTGATGCCGGACTTCTGGCAATTCCCGACTGTATCAATGGGACTCGGACCACTGATGGCCATTTATCAGGCTCGGTTTATGAAATACATGCAGGCCCGCGGCCATGCGGACATCGGCAACCGGAAGGTCTGGGCCTTCATGGGTGACGGTGAATCCGACGAGCCGGAAAGCCGTGGAGCCCTGAGTCTGGCTGCTCGTGAAAATCTGGACAATCTCATATTCGTAGTGAACTGCAACCTTCAGAGACTGGATGGACCGGTCAGGGGTAACGGCCGCATCATTGATGAACTTGAAGGAGCTTTCAATGGCGCCGGCTGGAACGTTATTAAAGTAATCTGGGGAACCGAATGGGACGACTTGATGAAAAAGGATACCGAGGGTGTCCTCTTGCGGAAGTTCGCATCCATGGTGGACGGTGAATTTCAGGTTGTCCGTTCCAAGGGTCCTGAGCAATTGAGGAAGACTTTCTTCGAATCCGATCCGAAGATTGCGGATCTGGTAAAAGACATGAGCGACCGGGATCTCTGGCAGATGACCCGAGGCGGCCATGATCCGAGGAAGATATACCCCGCCTTTGCCCA
>JAUVIY010000001.1 GCA_030592625.1 Spirochaeta sp.
GGAAAACTCACGCGAAAACAGGCACCGCGACCTTTAATATCGGAGACGCCGACAGATCCGCCATGGGCTTCAACCAGTGCTTTCACCATGCTCAGCCCCAGTCCGAGTCCCCGGGATCCCCGGCTCCTGTCACCCCGGTATAGGCGCTCAAACACTTTAGTTATTTCATCATCGGGAACACCGGGACCATCATCGGTGATTTCGGCCCAACTCAATCCTCCGCCGGTACCGCATCGAATATTGATATCACCACCATCCGGACCATATTTTACGGCATTATCAACAAGGTTCCCGAGGATTTGTCTGAGTCTTACCGGATCCCCCAGGAGAGGTACTGATTCCGGAGCGTCAAGATGCAATGTCTGATCTTTTTCTTCGGCAATGAATTCATACATATCGATCACCTCGGCAGCCAGGGTGCTCAGATTACAGGGAACACCATCCAGATGGAGCATTCCCTGTTCGGCTTCGGCGATATCCATGAGAGCCGAGAGCAGGTCTCCGGCCAGATCCGTCTGCTCCACCACCAGGGCCAGAGCTTCCTCATATTCACCGGGATCTCCTTTCCTCAAGGCCAGTTCGGCATGCCCCCTGAGTCTCGTCAGCGGAGTCCGCAAATCATGGGCGACGGCATCAAGGGTGTCTTTCATCCCTCCGATCAGGGATTCCACTCTGTCCAGCAGACGATTGTACCGGCTTATAAGACCATCCAGCTGATCTCCGGTACCGGGACTGTCCAGCCTTCGGCTGAGTTCTCCGGTTATGATGATGCGATCGATTTCATCATTAAGACTGACTATAGGAGACAGGAGTCTGCGGGACGATATAATGCCGACCAGGACGCCGGCAATGACGATGGCCGCCAGAGCCCAGGGATAATTTCGCTGATACATTCCAACGAGAAACTGACGGTTTTCCGTACTGATACCCACAAAAATCCGGGTTCCGTCATCCAATACGGTACCGGTGATGAGAAGAGCATAAGGTACACCGTCGGCTCTCAGAGTTTCGTATGACCCGGGAATGAGCAATTCCAGATCGGAATCCATGAGATTAAACTGTTCCCAGCCACCGGGGATGAGGGCTCCGAGCATCTCGCCGTCAGGGGCGTCAAGCATGAGCAGGAAAGGGCGCCCTCCGTGCTCTTTCATATCAACCGTCGCACGTTCCAGTACGGCATCGTTTCCACCGTATTGCCAGGAGGCCCAGTATGAGAGAAGCCGGGAGTCCAGTTCGGCCCGGTCCTGATCCCCGAATCCGATGAAGAGAGATGCGAGGAGGATGCCGTACACCACGACCGAGGAAACGGCGGCGGCCAGGGTGACGATAAGGGTCAGGCGGACATTGATCCGCCGAAAGGGCCTAACGCGGATCTTCCAGAACATATCCCACGCCGCGGACGGTCCGGATCAGTTTAACCGGATAATCGTTATCAATCCTGCTTCTCAGTCTTGAAACCAGAACATCCACAACATTGGTTTGAGGGTCGAAATTGTAACCCCAGACTTTCTCCAGAATGAGTGTTTTGGTAACAACGGTGCCCGTATTGCGTATCAGAAACTCAAGAAGAGCGTATTCCCGAGGCTGCAGTTCTATGGAATCTCCGTTCCGTGAAACACGCCTGGTGAGCGGATCGAGGGTGAGATTTGCCACATGCATTTCCTGGGCTGCCGTAGCCCGGCCTCCGCGTCTGATGAGGGCCTCCACCCGTACCAGCAGTTCGGCAAAAACGAAGGGTTTCACCAGGTAATCATCACCTCCGGCCTTGAGTCCCTTTACCCTGTCATCGACACTGCGCCTGGCACTCAGGATGAGTACAGGTGTCTGAATATCGGATCGGCGAATTTCGGAAATTATTGTGAGCCCGTCTTTTCCGGGAAGCATGAGATCGAGAATAATAATTTCATAGAGTCCGGACATGGCGCGCTCCAGACCGAAATCACCGTCAAGGGCGACATCAACTCCGTATCCGGCCTCTCTGAGGCCTTTTGATACAAAAGATGCGATATCGGGATCGTCCTCAACCAGAAGTACTTTCATCACGGCTCCTTTGTTTGTTCATTCTCACCCCTGGTTAACCTGCGGGTCAAGTCGAATCCGAAATGGAGTCAATACATGCTATGATTCTCAGTATGGAAAAACTGACAAAACCTGAACGATCCTGGGTAATGTACGACTGGGCCAATTCTGTCCATTCCACAGTAATTTCTACATTCATTTTCCCCCTATGGTTCGGCCAGGTAGCCCGTAACGGTGGGTTATCAGACACCCAAACAACATTCTGGCTTGGAAACGCCAATACGGGTTACGCCATTATCATAGCTCTTATGGCTGCTTTTCTCGGCACTCTTTCCGATTTCAAAGGATTCCGGAAAAGACTATTCAAGCCATTCTGGCTGCTTGGTGTCATTACCACAGGGGCCCTGGTTCTCGTCGGTGCCGATGCCTGGGTCTTCGCTCTGATCCTTTACGTCCTTACCTTCATTGGATTTGCCGGAGCCAATATTTTCTACGACGCCTCGCTACCCGATATCACGACTCCCGGAAGAATGGACATGGTGTCCTCCATGGGTTTCGGGTACGGATACATCGGTGGAAGCACCATTCCATTTCTCATCAGTCTCGGTATAATCGGGATTCTTGCCGGATTTAATTTTTCAGGAGGCCTGCCGACCCTCGGAGTGAAGATCAGTTTTGCCTTGACGGCTCTGTGGTGGTTTGTTTTCACTTTCCCCTTCCTGAGAAACGTCAAACAGAAAAACGGTATCGATCCGGTTCCCTCCCCGGTCACCGAAAGCTTCCGTCGTCTTTGGCGAACATTCCTCGAAGTTCGGAAACACAAGAAGATATTCCTTTTCCTCATCGCATACTTTTTCTATATCGACGGGGTCAACACCATCATCAAGATGGCGATCAATTTCGCCTCCAGCATCGGTGTCGGGATGATGGTGCTTCTTGCAACAGGTGTGGGAATACAGATTCTGGCTTTCCCCTTCGCCCTGCTGTACGGAAGACTGGCCGGGAGATTCGGTGCCCGCTCCCTGCTCTTCGTCGGCATCGGGGTATACACCCTCATCACAGCCCTGGGCATGACGATGCCCCTGGTGCCTATGGGAGCCGCTCTGCCCATCTTCATCGCCGTAGCATTCCTCGTGGCTACCAGCCAGGGGGGCATTCAGGCCCTCAGCCGGTCCTATTTTGCCTCGATTATCCCCGATAATAACTCTTCCGGAGAATTCTTCGGTTTCTATAACTCGATGGGAAAATTCGCCGCCATCATCGGGCCGTTCCTCATGGGCGCACTCCCCCGTCTGGCCTTTCTTCTGGGTATTGCAAACGAGCAGGCTGCCTACAGCTTCGGTGTTGGTTCCATTTTCCTGCTCTTTCTCATCGGCGGCATTCTATTGATTGCCTCAGGCCGGGTTCGGGATCGATGAGCACCAGCTTCAAAGCCGATTCCGACAATCACAATGAGGCAATCCGCCTCATTGAAAAGGCCATAACCACATCACCGGAATCCGCACCGCTTCACTATAATCTCGGATTGGAACTCGCCGCAGCGGGACGGATTCGTGAGGCGATAGTCGAGTTACGTAAAGCTTCACGCCTCGATACCCGGGATTCCGATGCCTTGTGTGAAATCGGACGTCTGGAAATCGACGAGGACCAGCTGAATGCCGCCCGGGATGCCCTGGATGAGGCAATATCACGAAATCCCAATCACCCGGGCGCCCTGAACAACAGAGGTGTCGTCGATTTCCTCAAAGATCGGTATTCCGAAGCTGAAGAGTGGTTTCGATCCGCCGTCCGATCCGATCCCGATCTGGCCGATGCCTGGTTCAACCTGGCGGATACCTGTGCTGAACTTGGAGATGTTTCCGGGGAAAAAGAAGCGAGTCTCCGTTTCAACGAATTATCCGACGATGATTAACCTGAGAGGCTTTAAGAGATTCATGGAGAGGGCGGAAGAAATAATCGCAGAAGTGTACAGACTGGTTCGGGAAGCTCGTGAACAGGGAATCAAACCAGTTAAAGTGGTTATGACGCCTTCTCTCTGGACCAGCGTTGAAGAATACCGGCGTTCACTGGGCATCATAGCCGGACCCGTTCCTGATTATTTATCCGAGGATGGCCTCTTCGGTCTGGAAATATGGTACGGTAGTGACCCCGGAATCAGGGTGGAATAAGGCAAGGCGGGATGATAAATATGAATAATTCGATTGGTTTTATCGGTGCGGGGAACATGGGCGGAGCCATTATCAAGGGGCTGTTGTCCGGAGGATCCCGTTCAGCTTCGGATCTCATCGTATCCGATCCCAGGGAAAAAGCCCTCTCGGAACTCTCCACCGCATTCCCGGGAATTCGAACAAGCGGGGACAACTCGGAAGCGGCATCAGCATCATTACTGATACTCGCCGTTAAACCGCAGGTTTATGAACGGGTGATCAAGGGCATCCGCGACCGGATCGCTCCAAAGACCGTCATTGTTACCATAGCCGCCGGTCTTACCCTGGAGAAGGTAAGGGGATGGTTCGGGGGAAAAGTCAAAGTCATCAGAACAATGCCCAATACTCCGGCACTGATTTCCGAAGGTATGACGGCCATCTGTCCCGGCTCCGATATCGAAGATGAGGAATTACAGGCGGTGCAGGACATTTTCGATGCCGTCGGAAGGACCGTTATCCTGTCCGAGCATCTTATGGATGCCTACACGTCACTGGCCGGGTCCAGTCCCGCATGGGTGTTCATGTTCCTGGAAGCCCTGGCCGACGGCGCCGTCAGGGAGGGGCTTCCAAGGAAAATTGCCTATGAGATCGCGGCTCAAGCGGTTTCGGGATCCGCCAGGCTTGCCGTCGAATCCGGGCTGCACCCCGGGATACTGAAAGACCAGGTCTGTTCGCCCGGAGGAGCAACCATCGAAGCCGTATCGACTCTGGAAGAGGCAGGGTTCAGATCTGCGATTATCCGGGCCGTCTCCGATTGTACGGCTGAAGCCAGGAAGCTCGGCGACAAGTGAAAGAGAAACTCAAAACCAATGTTGAGATGATCTGCTCGGTCAGCGAACTTGCCAACCTCTTTCATCAGGGTCAGGATATCAGAGGATTTCTGTCCCAGGTCGTTCATATCGTCAGTCGTCATATGCAGTCCGACGTCTGCTCGATATTTCTTTATAATGAGCAGAAGGATCTTCTTGTTCTGGAAGCGACCGCCGGACTCAATCCCGATATGGTGGGTCAGTTGACTCTTCTTTCAGGAGAAGGACTGACCGGACTGACGATGAAGGAACTGCGTCCCATCAGGGAAGGCCGGGGAAGGGACAATCCCTACTTCAAGTACATTCCGGGGAGCGGAGAAGACCGCTTCGAATCTTTCCTTGCGGTTCCAATCATCCGTGGTATTCGACGGGTCGGCGTTCTGGAACTTCAGGATGAGAAAAGCTCACGATTCAGCAAAGCCGACGTCCTGGCTCTGAAAGCCATCGCATCACAATTGGCTTCTACACTGGAAAATGCTCAACTTTTCATGTTTCTTCCCGAAAAAAATGAACCATCAATACAAATCACTGAGGGGAGCCGTCTGATCAGGGGTACACAGGTTGTCGAAGGCGTCGCTCTGGGACAGGCCTATCAGATGGAAGGCCCCGGGGCTGAGGGCAACCTCATCTCCACTTGCGACGATTGCTACCGTGAAACAATTGAGGATTTTCACCGAGCTATCGACAGTACGGAACGTCAGCTTGAAGAACTGCAAATCCGCCTGGAAGAAGAACTGGCTGATGTCGCATCCCTCATCTTCAGTGCTCATCTGCTGATGCTTCGAGACGATGGATTCTCGGGATCAATGGCTAATATGATCAGTGAAGGTACCCGACCGAGCGATGCCGTCGAACATGTTGCCAATAATTACATCACCATCTTCGCAAACAGCGACAATCCCCGGATGCGGGAGAAAGTACAGGATATAAAGGATCTGGGTCATCGTATTCTGGAGAACCTCCTTGAAGATGAAGGTGAGCATGGAGATTACAGCGGACAGATTATCATTACAAATGAGCTTCTTCCCTCGGAATTGTTGAAGCTGACTGCTCAAAATATCGAAGGGTTGGTTCTTTACGGTGGTGGCGTTACAGCCCATGTCGGTGTTCTGGCCCGATCCCTGCATGTACCCCTCATCTTTTCTGAAGATGAAAGCATCTTCCGAATACCATCCAACACGCCCCTGGCTATGGACGCAAATCAGGGTCTGCTGATCGTTAATCCGGATAACGCCGCTCGGAAGCGAATCACTCAGCTCATCGAAGGTTCGGACCGGATCGATGAACTGGAAGCTGCCGCCAGACCTGAAACCCGCACCGTTGACGGCGAACGTATTTATTTGCGCGCCACTGTCAACCTGCTCTCGGACCTGAAACTTGCCAAGCGCCTGATGGCAGAAGGAATCGGCTTGTACAGGAGCGAATTCCCCTTTCTGATCCGCAGCGATTTCCCATCTGAAGAAGAGCAATACCTCATTTACAAGCAAGTGGTCGATGGGCTGGAAAATTCGTTGGTAACCCTGCGGACACTGGATGTGGGTGGAGACAAAATCCTCAGTTACATACCTGATACAAAGGAGGCCAATCCCTTCCTGGGTCTACGGGCCATCCGTTTCCTGCTGGAGAATAAAAAGGTATTCGTCGGGCAGCTCAAGGCCATGATACATGCCGGAGGCAACAAACAGATCCGTATTCTGTTTCCTCTTATCTCCTCGTTGGATGATTTCCTCAACGCACGGAAAATCGTCCTCAAGAGCCTGAGCTTCCTGAAACGGGACGGACTGGGTCAATTCCCCATGCCGAAACTCGGTGCGATGATTGAATTGCCTTCCGCTGTCGAGATGGCTCCCGAATTGGCCAAAGAAGCGGATTTCCTGTCTCTGGGAACAAACGATCTTGTTCAGTACATGCTGGGCGTCGACCGCACGAATGAAAAAGTCGCCGACCTTTTCGATATCCGGCATCCTGCAGTCCTTCGGGCGGTAAAGAGGGTTAATGATGCCGCAAAAGAAGCGGATTGTCCCTTGTCTGTCTGTGGAATCATGTCCAAGGACCCTCGAACCGTTTACTATATGATGGGATTGGGCGTGCGGGAATTTTCCATGGAACCGGGAAAAATCCCGGGTATGCAGAACGCCGTATCACGAATGGACATTCAGCAGGCACGCAAGGATGCTGAGATTCTATCAGGACTCGGCACCCAGGAAGAGATTCGAAACTATCTGGATAAATTGAAGCTTCCTGAGCCGACGATCTGACAGACCGCTAAGCGGAACCCGCCAGTTGCGCACTATTCACCGATTCATATTCTTCGATAACCCTGGCGAGGGAATAGCTTTCGAAGTATTTCATCACGTATTCGTTGGCTCCGTTCCAGAAACGTGTGGCCTGGCAGTCCGCCAACCTGACACATTTATCCGCCGGGATACTGTCGCTGGCGCAGCAAGGCGTTAAACGGATGCCCTCCTCGACAGCTTCGAGGATATCTTTTACGCTGATGTCGGAAGCTTCCCGGGCCAGAAGAAATCCACCACCGGCACCGCGGATAGACTTAATGATTCCGTACTTTTTCAGTTTTGTGAAAATCTGTTCCAGAAAGATTGGAGATAGATCTTCCACCTCGGTGATTTTCTTGATTGACAGGGGCTTATCACCGGTGTTCTGTGCCAGGTTGATCATGGCCCGGAGTGCATACCGACCCTTCGTTGTTACGCGCATGGAGATATATTACATGAATAGTTGTAAATCTACAAGAAGAAGCCGCCCGGAGGCGGCTTCTTGTAATATTTACTGGAAGGCTCTTGCAAAAATGCCGACGCGGGTTAGCGAAGCGAACTTGCGTCGGCATTTTTGCAAGAGCCTCACTGGAAAAACAATATCAATTGATCAGAATACGTAGCGAACACCCAGGCCGCCTTCCCAGCCGAATCCCAAATCGACAGTGTTGCCAAAGTCCAGGTCGAGACCCAAACCAATCTCAATGAAGAGATTCAATGGGAAACTGAATGTGTATTCCCAGCGGAGATCTGCAAGGATACCCATTCCAAAATTTTTGTTGTCGTTAAAGGGGATTCTTACATTCGCTTGAGGTCCTAAGGACAAGGGGAATGTTTCACCTTCAATATCCACATCAACGAGTTTGAACAGCAGATTGGCACCGACATCAATATAATTGATGTTCCAGTCGGTGCCTGCAAATACGTTGAGTTCCGTGGCTTCACCCATAGGTATTCCATAAGTAACGAAAACGCCTTTCCCGAGGATGGTACCAAGCTTGGAACGGCCTGCACCATTGTCGACCGCCATTGCAGGCACGACTGCCAGGACCACTATCAGCAGCAATAGAATAATTGATTTTTTCATTTAGTCTCTCCTAAACGTCAAAAACTATAATATTAGATTACTGACAGTTGGACTATGTTTCAAGCAGTGAAAGGCAGGAGCCTTTCTCAGAGACTATATCTGACACCAATACCGCCGTTCCAGGCGATCCAGTCATCATGAAAGAAACGGAACCCGAATCCGAATTCACCGAACAGGTTCAAGGGGATATCGGCAAAGGAGTACTCCAGACGGAGATCGCCTACAAGATCAATATAGAAGTCGTTTCCCAGAATGAAACTCACCTGTGGGCCGAGGGACAGGGGCATTATGCCGGCATCCCCGATGGGTATGTTCACCAGTGTGAAAAGCCCGTTGGTGCTGATTATAGCCGAGTTGGTGAATAAAAAATTATAGCCTGCGGTAAGATTCGCTTCGAACCAATTGGAAAACCTGTAACCGAAGGTAATGCCGGAAGGGTAACCGAGCAGCAGTCCAATTTTAGCCCGACCATCGGAAGGAACCTGAAGGGTCTTGATTTCCTTGTCCTCAGATAGACTTTGAGCGGTTAAGGCTCCTACAAAGAGCATTAAGACAACTATAATCAACAATAACTTTTTCATATTTCAATCCTCCTGGATCCTACAGAACTCTACCTGTAATAGTATACGAAATCATGATAAAAAAGGAGACACCCCGAACAAAATCCAGGAATTGTCTCCTAATTAATTACTTTTTAATGCTTTACGGAATCAGAATGCCTTGGTCGTCACCCGGTTCAACCGTGAAGCGAAGGCCACAGGATCCTTAAGGGCCACACCTTCTACCAGCAGGGCCTGCTCAAAAAGCAGATTGGCAACATCTTCCACCAGATCGTCATCCGATGCGTCGGCCAGCCCTTTCACGACGGGATGATCGGGATTCACCTCAAGAATGAACGTGGCTTCCGGTATATCCTTCTGACCCATGGCCTGAAGCATCTGGCGCATCTGAGCCGAAGGATCACCGTCGTCAGAAACCAGGCAACTCGGCGCATCAGCCAGCCTTGCCGAAGCGACAACTTCCTTCACCGCTTCACCCAGAACTTTTTTAATTTTTTTGAGGACCGGTTTGGCGTCTTTTTCCTTTTTCTTGTCATCATCGGTTTTCAGATCGTCCAGGGCACCGGAACGGTTGATAGCCTTGAGTTCCAGTTCCTTGAAGGGACCAATCATCGGAGTGACGATTTCGTCAATCTCATCCGCCATGATAAGAACTTCGTAGCCTTTCTCCTTGTAAGCCCCCAGAAGCGGGGACTTGCGCAGGGCGGCCTCATTCTCCCCGGCCAGATAGTAAATAACCTTCTGATCCTCGGGCATCCTGTCTTTATAGGCCTCGAGGCTGGTCCAGCCTTCCACAGCCGTCGATCTGTAACGAACCAGGTTGATAAGATCGTCCTTATGGGTCCAGTCGGAATACATCCCTTCTTTCAGAGGACGGTTGTACTGTTCGATGAATTCGGCATACTTTTCGTCATTCTCCGACAGCTTCTTGAATTCACTCAGCAGCTTTTTAACCGAAGCCTCCCGGATTTTGGCCATCACCCGGTTCTGCTGGAGGATTTCACGGCTGACATTCAGAGGCAGGTCTTCCGAATCGATAACCCCCCGAACGAAACGCAGATAAACCGGCAGGAGTTCCTTATCGTCATCAGTGATGAAAACACGTTTGACATAGAGCTTCACACCGGGCTTGTAATCCGCCTGAAACATGTCCATTGGAGCGGTCTTGGGAATGAAAAACAGAGTGGTGTATTCCAGGGTCCCCTCGGCCTGTACATGGATACGATGCATGGGATCATCGGAATCATGGGAGATGGTCTTGTAGAATTCGTTGTAATCCTCATCCTTGAGTTCGGACTTGGGCCGCTTCCACAGGGCGCTTGCAGCATTTACCTGCTCGTCTTTCTCTTCGGTCTTCTTCTCGTCGTCCGATCCGGTGGTTTCACTCCAGAACAGGTGAATGGGAAAAGCGATGTGATCGGAGTACTTCTTGATGATCGACTTTACCTGCCACTGGGAGTCGTACTCCTTACCGGCGTCATTGAGATTAAGGATTACTGTCGTTCCCTGGCTCTCCCTCTCGGCTGCTTCGACTTTGTATCCTGAATTACCATCACTGGTCCATTTCCAGGCCGCATCTTCACCTGCTTTTTTCGATATCACCTCCACCGTATCGGCTACCATGAAGCAGGAATAGAACCCGACGCCGAAACGACCGATGAGATTCGAATCCTTCCTGGCGTCTCCGGTGAGCTTCTCCATGAAATTCTTCGTATCAGACCGTGCGATGGTACCCAGTGAGTCCGCCAGTTCCTGTTCGTTCATTCCGATGCCGTTATCCTCGATCACCAGAGTGTTCTCCCCGACCCCGTCGATTCGGATGTTAATCCGGGGTATGAAGTCCAGACTCTTCAGCGAATCATCGGTGAGGGTAAGGTACTTGAGCTTGTCAAGTGCATCCGAAGAGTTGGAAATGAGCTCTCTCAGGAAAATCTCGCTGTGGGAATAAAGCGAATGAATCAGAAGGTTAAGCAGCTGGCTTACCTCTGTTTTGAACTTTTTCTTGGCCATGTATCGATCCTTGCAATGATGGAATTTTCGACGAATAAAATACTAAGGATGGGTGACGGACGGCAAGTAATACAGCCCATTTCGGCATACGATGGCTCAAGGAACGATCCTGGGGATGCGGAGCTGAGGGGATTCACTTCAATGGAATGGGTGCTGTTTCCAGATGTGTCCGGGGCGAATCCCGGTCCGGCCGCACCTTGTACATGCCCCTCCCGTCCTTCCTCTTTTCGGGGGAGGGCCTCACCCCCTTGCCGGTCGTCCCCGGATGGTGAATGATTGGGCATATGGAAGATCCCTTACCTCTCGGGTGGAGTTTCACTACCTCCCGCATCCCCGCATTCATCCGATGATCGGCTGGTCTCTCTCCTATCTCGCGGCTCTCTTGATTCTCTCCGGTTTATTCTCTTCGGTGGAGACGGCGTTCATATCCCTTTCGCCGGGTCAGGTTAGCGCACTTGCGATGAACGGCGGGAAACGCGGCCGTCTGGTTCAAAAGCTCTCCGAGCGGCCGGATATCCTTCTTACCACATTGCTCATCGGAAACAATGTAGCAAATCTCGGTGCTTCGGCTTTAACTACGGCTATGACTATCCGTATTTTCGGTAATGCATATGTCGCGGCAGCCACCGGAATTCTGACTCTGACGGTCCTTGTATTCTGTGAAGTCTCACCGAAGCAGATCGCCATGGTGGCTAATGAATCCCTTTGTCTCCGCAGCGCCCGGATGGTTTGGGTGCTCTCATGGCTACTCAGGCCCATTATATGGATCATCACGGCCGTCAGCCGTTCTATCACCCTGCTGTTTGCCGGAAAGGAGAAGCAGGAATTAACCCTTGAGAATCTGCTTCACCATGTGAAGGCGGCTGAGGGTCAGGGAGTGGTTGAATCCTACGAGGAGGAGATGGTGAGAAATATCTTCCGGATTAACGACACTCCGGTTGAAGCTATCATGACCCACAGAACCGAACTCTTCTCCGTCGATGAAGACACAACGATTCGTGATGCCATGGATCAATTTATTGAATCCGGCCACACCCGGGCGCCTGTGCTCAAGGACGATCAGGAACATGTCAGCGGTATCATAACCCTTTTCGACATAGCAAGAGCCATTAAGGAATCTCCGGAATCACATGTAAAGAGATTCTCCACACCACCGTATCTTGTACCGGGCACCATGAAGGCCCATGAGCTCTTTTTCCGACTCAAGCAGAAACCGATCCACATAGCCGTCGTTCTGGATGAGTACGGCGGTCTGGACGGTATTGTTACTCGAGAAGACGTGATGGAAGAGATTTTCGGCGAGCTTTACGATGAACGGGAAACTCAAACCAAAGATCCCATCAGTCAGGATCCGGACGGTTCCTGGATAATTCAGGGAGATGCCGATTTCTATGACGTCAGCGATATCCTGGAGCTGGAGCTGGAGCACGATAACCGAACTCATACCGTCGGCGGATATCTACTGGAAAATCTGGAGCAAATACCGGAGGCAGGAACCACTATCGCCTTATACGAGGGTACTTATACGATTCTGGAAACACAGCGTCAACGTATCGTATCCGTCCGCTTTTATCCGACGCCGAAGGAAGAAGATTAAAAACTCCCATTCAGCCCACTTCCACCTTGAATGCGGGATCAAGTTTCTCTTTAAGGACGTTCTCGATAAAACCAAGGGTACCCACAGTAGCGCTCATACACCCGAGACAGGCTCCTTGATATGCAATGGTTACCACAGGCGTATCACCGTCCATGCGGAAATCTTCGACATCAACATCGCCGCCGTCCTGATGCAGTGCCGGTCGAACTTCAGCATCCAGGACACGCTCAATGGCCTTGAACTTTTTGAAAGAGCTGAGTCCGATAAATGGTTCATTCTCAGAAGCATCGATTTCCGCCCGGGTCTCCGCAAGGATGTCCACCAGATACCACTTTCTCTTTTCATGGCCACCAGGATGAACACAGGATTTACAGTAGGCCCCGGCTTTCGTATAGTCGGTAATTTCTTCGACAGTTTTCAGATTATTCACCCTGATGACATCCTTGATCGTGGACAGGGTAACCCGTGCACATTCACAGACCATCTCGGCATCTTTGAGAATTCCGATATCCACTCCCTTGTATGTGGCCACGGCGACTTTAATAACGTCGTAGGCCATAACGGAACAATGCATTTTCTGTGGTGGTACAGCTGGAGTGTCGGGATCGTCTCTGAGGGCTTTTTCAACATCAAGATTGGTGATGGTTATGACTTCATCAATAGTCTTGCCGATACAAAGCTCCGCCATCACGTCGCTTGAGGCAATGGCGGTGCCGCATCCGAAGCTCTTGAAAGTCGCCTTGACGATTTTACTTGAGTCCTTGTCCACGGCCCAGTACAGGCGAACCGCATCACCGCAGGATTCGGCGCCGTGGTCTGCAACTATGAGTTCAGCATTCAGAGATGCGGCCTCTTCTTCACTGATTTCCCCGCGATATCGGGGATGGTTCATACGTGCAGCCACTTTCTGCGAGTAGTTCTGCCATAAAGATCCACCGACAAGATCGCCTTTTGCCATAATGTTATCCTCTGATTCCTATCTTAATATGTACTGGAGATGGACCGCAGTCGCTCCACGGTCGCCTTCACCGCTTCAATTGCAGTATTGATTTCTTCTTCGGTCGTAAATCTGGAGAGGCTGAAACGAACAGCCGTATGGGCCAGATCGGCATCCGACACCATGGCCTGAAGTGTGGCATCAGCCTCAAGGGATTCGGATGAACAGGCACTGCCGGTACTGGCGGCAATACCTCTCCGGTCAAGATCCCAGAGGAAGGCCTCCCCTTCGATGCCTTTGAAACTCGCCAGGATGGTATTGGGGGTGCGATGTTCCCTCTTACCCAGGACGAAAGTGTCAGGCAGTGAAGCGATGGAATCCTCAAGCCTGTCCCTCATGGCTCTGACCCTGGATTCCTCGAAATCCAGGGCTTCCACAGCCAGTTCCATGGCCAGGCCCATACCCACCATGAACGCCACATTCACGGTTCCGGCACGCTTGCCGCCCATCTGTTCTCCACCATGAAGCAGCGGAGTGAGCCCCCGGCCTTCACGGGCGAATAAGCCGCCGATCCCCTTGGGACCATGAAATTTATGTGCGCTGAAGGTAAGGAAATCCACCGGAACTTCCCTGAGATTGACGGGAGCTTTCCCCACAGCCTGAACGGCATCGGTATGAAACAGAACGTCGTTTCCCCTGCAGAATTCCGACAGATCCTTAACGGGATTAATGAGACCAGTTTCGTTATTGGCCCACATAATAGTAACAAGAGCCGTTTTCCCGGCATCAAATCCTTCCGCCAGGATGTCCCGGGTTATCAAACCGTCGGCATCCGGTGCCAGGCGGACTATATCAACCCCCTGATTTTCCAGCCAGTCCAGGGTATGGGAGATACTTGGATGCTCCACCATAGAAGATACGATACGGGTTTTATCTCCGTTCAGAATCAGATCCGTCCAGACACCTTTGAGAACCGTGTTATTCCCTTCGGTGGCGCAGCCGTTGATGATGACGTCGTCTCCGTCGGCGGCGCCAATCCCCGAATAGATACGGTCTATGGCGATACTCATCTCGGGATGGGTTTCAGTACCGAACTGATGCAGTGAATTGGGATTGCCGTACTGCTGCAGCCAATATGGTTCCATCGCCTGTTTCACCCGAGGATCCAGGACGGTAGTGGCGTTATTATCCAGGTAGATTCTACTCATAATTAAATACCACCAATAAGATAGTGAATTCCCTGACAAACGACGAGGGGTCGACTGGGAATTCTTGCCACTATACGCAACTATCAGTATTTTACTAATAATGACGAAATCAAGACTCACCCTGGAAGACCGGAGTATAATCGGAGAAAAACTGGATGCCATCGGCATGCACTTGTCTGATTTCTCTTATCCTAATCTGTATCTGTTCCGGAACACCCACAAATATGAAACCATTTCAACTCTCCATGGATATTTTGTATCCGGTGTAACATACGATAAGAAGCGATATCTCATGCCTATGACCAGTCCGGAGAAAGCCGGCGAAGACTGCTTCACCGAAATGAAGGAGCTGCTGGTTTCAGGCGATTGGGATTTTGTGTTTCCGGTACCTGAAGAATGGCTGGATTGTTTCAAGGAAGAGGAGTTTAACAGAACATGCAGTCTCGATGATTCCGACTATCTTTTCTTCACCGAAAAATTCAAAACATATCCCGGAAAGAAAATGCATAAAAAGAAGAATCAACTGAACCAGTTCCTCCGGAGTTACGAGGCCCTGCTCATCCCTCTTACTGAAGATGTCCTGGAGGATGCCAAGGGAATTCTAGACCTGTGGCAGGAATCCTCGTCTCAGGAAATGTCCACCAGTGATTATAACCAGTGCAAAGAAGGCCTCGAAATGCAGCAGGTACTCGGTCTTACAGGAGCTATGGCCTTTGCCGATGGTAATCCGGCGGGATTCCTTCTTGGAGAACCTCTGAACAACGATACATTCACAATCCATTTCGCCAAGGCGGACATCAACTTCAAGGGTATCTATCAGTTTCTCTTCAGCCGATTCGCAAGTGATTTCTGTCCGGATTACGAGTATTTAAATCTGGAACAGGATATGGGAAATGAAGGCCTGAGAAAAACCAAAATATCCTATCGGCCTGATCTGATGGCCCATAAATATCGAATCAGCCTGAAGAAATAGTCATAAAAACTCCCGGATCGGCGGGAGCGGCCGATTCACATATCTGCCCGCCGTCATTTCATCCTTTGGATGTTGACTTAATTCGCCTATTTTGGTATTCTGGTACCTAAATACCTTTATAGAGGATAAGATGAATAGTCTGGTGAACATTTCTGAAGGAACCTCTCTGGCGATTCACGGCCTGGGACTGCTTGCGGACATCGCGCCGGGACGTATCAATGTGAAAGCCGCAGCGGAGAATCTGAGGGCGTCCGAAGCCCATCTGGCCAAAGTATTCGGAAAGCTGCAGAAAAGCGGACTGGTGTCATCCACCCGTGGTCCGACAGGTGGGTTCACCCTTGAGAAAGCACCGGAAAAAATCAGTTTCATGGATGTCTATGAGCTTTTCGAAGCTCCTGTTGATCCTGAAGTCTGCCCGTTGGGAAGAAAACACTGTCCTTTCGGCAGCTGCTTATTCGAGGGACGCATTCACAAAATCTCCATGGATATCTACGGAATCATGAAAGACACCATGATTTCCGATTTAAGGAGAGAAATACATGATTGACTGGGATGCAACCCTATTCGATATCGCCGAAAGCCATCCGGAAACCATTCCGGTTTTCACATCAAACGGCTTTCCTCAAATGGCGGATAAGGCCAAACGGGAAACCTTCGCTAAAACCATCAGTCTGAGCTCCGCATTGCTGCTCAAGCAGATGGACCTGGAAGCCTATCTCAGACTTCTGGAAGAAGCCGTAAACAGTCATAACGATAGTGCAGACATCACTCTGGGGCAGACTGAATCTGAATCAGATGAAAAGAATCTGAAGGTTGTAGGCCTGCTCCCCTGCCCGGTAAGGCTTCCTCTTATGGAGAAATGGAACGATTTTCTGAACCTTCGAACGGAATCCGGCAAAGAACCGGTGAATCATGAACTGAAAGCGGCATCCATGGGCCTCGAATGGGTGCAGGAAAATCTGGAGGGTGTGAAAGACGACCGGGAACTCCCGGATCTCTTCATCTCCGCCGGTTTCGACATGTTCTTCGACGAACACAAGATTGGACGTTTCCGCAAAGCGGGTGTCTTTACCGATCTTTCGGGTTACAGAAATTTCAATCCGGATTTCGACGGTCTTGGAATCAAGGATCCCGAAGGTCAATATTCCATCATTTCCGTCGTCCCGGCTGTGTTTCTGATCAATACGGACGAACTTGGAGACCGCCCTGTTCCTGAAACCTGGGAGGATATCCTTTCCCCGGAATTTGAAAAAAACGTGTCACTTCCGGTAGGGGATTTCGACCTGTTCAACGGAATACTGCTGAACATACACAAGAAATATGGTGACGAGGGAGTCCGGGCCCTGGGACGGAGTCTCCTTGAATCCATGCACCCCTCGCAGATGGTGAAGAGTGAACGCCGGAAGCAGAATAAACCGGCAGTAACTATCATGCCTTATTTCTTCACGAAAATGGTGAAGGAAGGCAGTTCCCTTAAAGCCGTCTGGCCGAAGGATGGTGCCATCATCAGTCCCATTTTTATGCTGGCCAAAACCGCCGAACGTGAGAGGCTCCAACCGGTGGTGGATTTCTTTGCCTCGAAGGAAATCGGCGATATTCTGGCCGGACAGGGTCTTTTCCCAAGTACCCATCCGAATGTTGAAAACAATCTCGGAAAAGACAATCACTTCATGTGGCTGGGATGGGACTACATCAGTACCAACGATCTGACGGAGCTGATTGCTCACTGTGAATCCCTGTTCAACGGAGCTGTTTCATGAACCTTGTAACCGTTTCCGGGCCGCCCTCCTCAGGGAAAACTTCGGTGATTCTTAAAACCATCGATGCCCTCAAACAGCGCGGCCTGAAAATCGGTGTAGTGAAGTTCGACTGTCTTTACACTGATGACGACACCCTGTACAGAAAGGCCGGCATTCCGGTGAAGAAGGGTTTGTCCGGCGCCATGTGCCCCGACCACTATTTTGTCAGTAATATCGAGGAAGTGGCTCAATGGGGCATTGGTGAGGAGCTGGATCTCCTTATCAGCGAATCGGCGGGTCTCTGCAACCGCTGTTCTCCGTACATCAAGGAAATCAAGGCGGTGTGCGTCATCGATAATCTGAGCGGTGTGAATACCCCCAAAAAAATCGGACCCATGCTGAAATCGGCGGATATCGTTGTCATCACCAAAGGGGACATTGTCAGTCAGGCCGAACGGGAAGTCTTCGCTTCCAAGGTGAACCTGGTGAATCCATCGGCAATCATCATGCATATCAACGGTCTCACCGGTCAGGGCAGCTTCGAATTAAGCACCCTTTTTCATGATGAAAAGAACGTCATCGACACCCTCGTAGGACGGGAGCTCCGCTTCACCATGCCCTCGGCCCTCTGTTCCTACTGTCTTGGGGAAACCCGAATCGGTGAAAATTTTCAGATGGGGAACGTCAGGAAGATGAACCTGGAGACAGGTCAATGATCGGCAAAAATCAAATCGCAGAACGTCACATCGGGTCACTCCTGGAGGATTATCCGTTTCTGACGAGTTTTTTCGGGGATAACGGTCTCCTCGTCGATGGACACAGCGACGCCACATTAAACGAACTCTTTTCTGAATTCGATGAAGAAGAGCGGGAAGAGAAAGCCATCAATCCGGCTCTCCTGATGAATCAGGCAGCCGAGTTCATCAATCAGATGCTGGCCTTTCTCAATGAGGACAACGATGTTCATGCCCTCACCATCCTGCCGGGAACCGACAAGTCCGGTGTACCTGAGGGTTTCGATTCCCTGGTGATTAAGAAAAGCGAAGTCGTATCCATCGTCGGTCCCACCGGGTCGGGGAAAAGCCGTCTCCTTGGGGATATAGAATGGGTCGCCCAGGCCGATACGCCCACTTCCAGGCGCATCCTCATCAACGGAGATATTCCCGATTCATCATGGCGCTTCTCTACTTCGAAAAAGCTGGTGGCCCAGCTCTCTCAGAATATGAATTTCGTCATGGATCTGAGCGTCAGGGAATTCATCGAACTTCACGCAGAAAGTCGCCTGGTGGAAAACCCGGCTGAAATTGTGGAACGTGTCATCATCGAAGCCAACAATCTTGCAGGAGAAAGTTTCAGTCCCGATACTCCCATCACCAGCCTTTCCGGGGGTCAATCCCGGGCACTGATGATAGCGGATACCGCAATTCTCAGCCGTTCCCCCATTATTCTCATTGATGAAATTGAAAATGCCGGCATCGACCGCAAACGGGCCCTGCAGCTTCTGCTCTCCGAAGAGAAAATTGTCCTGATGGCCACTCACGATCCTATACTGGCCCTTATGGCCGACCGTCGCATCATCATCAGAAACGGCGGCATCGCCAAAGTCATAGAAACGACAGATGAAGAACGTACAATTCTTTCCACTCTGGAAGAACTGGACCGGACAATACTCGGTTACAGGACCCGCCTGAGAGCGGGTGAAAGCTTGTTAGAAGGAGAATAGACATGCACGAAGGATGCTCAGGATCTTTCAGCGATGGTAAACAGGTCGTTGATAAAGTCAGGATGATGGGGTTTGCTCCCCAACCTTTACCCATGCCTCTACAAATAGAGTGCGGTAATTGCGGCTTACCATTCGAAATGGCCAACTTTGAATCAAATTGCCCGGAATGCGATGCTGTACACGGAGTAACGCCGTGCAGCGCCTTCGATCCGGCCAATGTCCGGTCGGCGGGAGTCGGATACTGAGGATATAACAACGATAAACTATACTGGAAACAGGATGTCAGGAAACAGAATCCACCATCGACATACCACTGGAGGTGAAATTGTGAGTCAAGGCAGGAATTGCGTCTGGCCCCTCATCGCATGGGCATCCCCCCTGCTGCCGGCCTTCGCCTATTACCGGGGTTGCCGGGATGCCTTTCTCCAACCCTACGGCGCCGCCATGATTTTTGGCGTTTTCGGCATATGCTACTTCCTCAATGCCCTTATCCTGTCCACACGGATCCGATATTTCGACCGCATGTACGGACACGACCGGGTAATGAGATTCCATGCCCGGATGGCCACAGTGGCGTTTCTTCTCATCGTTATCCATCGTCAACTTAAAGTCATGGACGGAAAACTCGTTCCCACAGGACAGATAATTATCGGTACCATAGCCCTGATTATTTTTGCCGTGATTATTACCGTTACATTCCTTTTCATGGTGAAAAACAACATCCACCGACTGAAAGTTATCCGTCGATTCAGATCCTGGGTGACCTCTCGCGCGCCCACGGATTACAGCAAGCTCAAAATCCTGCATAATCTTTTGCCATTAGCCGCAATGGCAGCCGTCGTTCACGTGATACTGGCCGGCCGGATGGTATTCATAGGAGCCTATGCCCTGACCGCCGCGATTTTATATATCCGGTTCAAGTTCATCCGTCCGCTGTTACTGCGCCGGCGAAAATTCACCGTGAGTACAATTCGGAATCCCGGAGGGAACGTTACCGAAGTCCGGCTCACCGGGAAAAAGATCAGTTTTACAGCTGGTCAATACGCCTATTGGCGGCTCACATCCCGGGCGGTCGGCAACGAGGAACATCCCTTTACCATCAGCAGTGCCCCGGGTGAAGAGGAAATCGGCTTCAGTGCCAAAGCCCTGGGAGACTACACTGCCTCTCTTTCCAGGCTCAGACTCGGTGATGAAGCGATTTTTGACGGACCCTACGGAAAATTCGTCCTGCCTTCGGATGATTCAACATCCGTTCTCTTAATTGCCGGAGGTATCGGCATCACCCCCTTCCGTTCCATGATACGGAACATGGCCGATCATCATTCCATACGCCATACCACTCTGGTCTGGGGCGTGAGAAACAGGGACGATCTGGTATACGACGGAGAATTCCTGCAGTTGGCGAAAAGACTGCCGTTCTTTCGTTACAAACCCGTCATCGAGAAGCAGGACGAAGTGACAAGTGAAGGAACTCTGGCCGACTTTGAAAGCGGCAGGGTTACCAAAGGACTCATCTGCGGCCTCTGTCCGGATCTTTCCGAATTGAATACCATCGTGTATATCTGCGGGCCCGATTCGATGCGGGAAGCGATTGTAAAGATACTCAAGTCTATCGGCGTCACCGGCCGTCATATCCGCTTCGAGAAGTTCAGTCTGGGATAGACCCACCACGGTCAATCCGCTCAATCTGGTCGAGAGTCCCTTCAAGGTCATTTATATCCACAGACCTGATAACGACAGGCGGCAGAGAGAGGCGGAACACCCGGTTCGACAGGGCCGCTGCAGTGACGTAATCGTGGGTTACCAGAACGACAGCCTTTCCTTCCAGCCTCTCCGGCAGAAGCTCGACAATACGGGTTCTCATGTCCGGATCGAGGGAGGAAAGTGGTTCGTCGAGTAAAATCGCATCATGGGGCGCGAGCAGTGCCCGGGCCAGCGCGGTCCGCCGGGCCATGCCCCCGCTGATCTGTCCCGGCAGGAGATGGGCTGCATCCTTCAGTTCAAGAAGATCCAACAGGGTATCAACCCGCTCGAGACGCTCCCGTTTGTGCAGATGGGGATCCATGGCGTACATCGTATTCTCTCTGACGGTCTCCCAGGGAAGGAGACGGGCTTCCTGGAACACATAGGAAAACCGGCCCCGGATATCCGCCTTTCCCGTATCGGGTGGCAGTAGGCCCGCCATCAGGTTCAGTATGGTGGTTTTACCGCAGCCTGAAGGGCCAAGGAGACAGGTTACCGAACCGGCGGGTACGGAGAAGTCCAGAGTCTCAAAGAGAATCGTTTCACCGAAGCGCTTACCAACTCCTTCAAGATGTATCATCGCTTCTCTCCGTAACGTTTCCTTAAAACTGCGAAGAGGGCGTCCAGGCCCGCCGTCAGGATGATCACCAAAAGAGACCAGGCGAACACACCTGTCGTATTGAGTCTGGCACGCTCAATCTGGAACATCGTACCGATACCCGTCTTCGGCTGACTGAGCACCTCGGCGGCGATAATCACCTTCATCGACAACCCCAGGCCCGACATCACACCGGAAATCAGATAGGGCCGCAGGGAAGGAAGGACAAAACGAATCAGGGTTCTGGGCCAGCGGATCCTGAATACCCGGTGCATTTCAAGCAGGCCCTCATCCAGATGCCGGATACCCGTCACAACGGAACTGTAGAGCACGGGAAAAACGATGAGTGTACATACGAAGACGACGGCTGTTTCCGAATTAAACCAGATGAGCGACAGGAGTATCACCCCCATGGTGGGGACGGCTTTCATAACGGTGATTACCGGCTTGAGGGTGTAATAGATTCGGGAAGAAAAACCTGAAGCCACGCCTGTGGCCAGGGCGAGCATAATGTTCATCAAAAAGGAGAAAAGAACCCTGCGGAGTGTGGATCCCACGGCAATCCATGTCGCCCCTTTCCCGAGCAGCCCCGCCAGTGAAAGGCGTGTGGTTTCCGGTGAGGGCAGAATAATCTCCCTGGCCGCGATATGGGAAGCGAGTTTCCATATCAGTACGGCAAGCAGTGAGGAACAGGCTACCCAGAGCCGCTTATGGGAGGTAGAAATCATCAGTAGGCAGTTTACCCCCGATGGTGGCCGGATTAAAGGCTTCAAGCACTCCGAAATAATCCTCGAGGGCCGGCCGGGCTTCATTTGCCGATACGAATTCCAGGTTCATCCTGGGAATGGCCTCGGCGATTATATCGGCGTTCAGTTCGGGTGCCAACGCATTGACGGCTTTACCGGCTGCGACTGGATCAGACTTAGCGGCCTCCACGGCAGCAGCGAAAGCTTCAATGAAATCCCTGGAAAAATCCGGATACTCTTCGGCAAAAGCTCCCGACACAACCAGAGAAGCCTGGGGATATGAGGAACCGTAGCGCTTTCGCCACTCCTCCTGAATATCCACGAGGATTTGAGTATCGGGTTTTCTGGAAAGCACCGTGGTAATCATGGGTTCGGGCATCATGGAGACTGTACTGCGACCCGTCAGAAATGTAGGTACCAGCTCGGTAGCGGCAGAGACGTAGACGATTTCCAGGTCCTCATCGGGATTCAATCCATTCTCCTCCAGCAGATGTCGGAATGTAATATCGGGTGTCAGCCCGCGGCCGATCATGGGAACCCGTTTCCCCCTCAGATCATCCCAGCCGTTCAGATCCTCCGAAGTCACCACATACGAAAGCCCCCAGATAACCGGTCCGACAAGACGGATGCCGGTGCCCTTATTGGCCATGATTGCCGCCAGATTGCTGGGAATCACGGCAAAGTCGGCATCACCGGAAATAATTCTTGCCGCCAGGAGGTCGGAGGATTTGATGATTTCCAATTCGACGTCATACCCGGCGGCAATGGAATCTTCATCCATCAGGGCAATAGGGACCAGAGTTGCTCCATTGGGTACGATCAGACGGACCGTAACGGATTCGTATGCTGAGGGGTCATCAGAACCCCGGGCCTGGAGCGATAAAACGACGATTACAAGGAGAAACAGAACCGGTAAGAATCTTTTCATATGATGATTATATCGGAATCAATAATGTATTACTATATTACTCCTGTTTCCTTCCATATAGAATTCTCAGTGAATTCAGGACAGCCAGTACGGAAACGCCGACATCACCGATTACCGCAACCCACATCGGTAACCCGGCAAACACACCAAGAACCATAAATCCGATTTTAACGACAAGGGCAAAGACAATGTTGGCGATGACAATACGCCGGGTGAAACGGGCAAGTTGAATCAAACGGGGAATCCTGACCGGATCATCATCCATGAAAACGATATCGGCGGCTTCAATAGCCAGATCTGTTCCCGATCCACCCATCGCCATGCCGACATCCGCCCTGAGGATTACCGGTGCGTCGTTCAAACCGTCACCGACGAACGCTACTGTCTCATCCCTCGGAGAGGCATCGATGATTTCCTCAAGAGCGGACATTTTACCCTCGGGCAGAAGTTCAGCCTGCACCTCATTGATACCCAGGGTTCGGGCCACCTGTTCCGCCCGATCCCGACGGTCACCGGTGAGCAGTATGAGTCTGTCGATTCCCATTGCCTTAAGTTCGGCTACGGCTCCGATGCTTTCCTTCTTCAATGAATCGGACAGCAGGATACAGCCGGCATATTCACCGTCAATGGCCATATGGACGACGCTGCCGAATTCCTGAGGTTCGGTGGCCGCCACCCCTTCCCGCCGCAGGAGTTCAGAACTACCGGCAAGGATTCTCCGGCCGCCTGCATCGGCAATCACTCCCAACCCCTTGATTTCTCTGAATGAGTCGACGGCATCGGCTTCCGGAACCCCGTCCCAGGCCTCCCGAACGGAACGTGCGATCGGATGATTCGAAAGGGAAAGAATCATCGCGGCAGTCTCCAACAGGGACGTTTCATCCCAGCCTTGGGCCGCTGTGATGGATCGTACCTGGAATTTTCCTTCGGTTAATGTGCCCGTCTTATCAAAAACCACGGTACCGGTTCTGCTGAGAACATCGAGGACATCCGATCCCCGGAGCAGCGTTTTATCCCTGGAAGACCGGCCAATCCCGGCGAAATACGCCAGAGGCACCGAAACCACCAGGGCACAAGGACAGGAGATAACCAGAAGTATCATGGCGCTGTATACTGAGTCCGCCACGGTCCATCCGAAGAACAGAGGCATTACCAGTGTCAGGATAACCGCCAGTCCTACAACAACAGGGGTATATATGGCAGCGAAACGGCTGAGAATCATCTCAGTCCGGGATTTTCGTGATGAAGCGTCATCCAGCAGCTTCTTCACCCGGGAGATGGCGCTGTCGCTATATTCCCTTGTGACACGAAGCCTGAGACGGCCGTCGTCATTGATGAAACCGGCCGAAACATCGCCACCGGCAGAAAGCCTTCGTGGAGTCGACTCACCGGTGAGAGCCGATGTATCCATCCAGGATTCTCCATCGATAACCGAACCGTCCAACGGAACAGAATCACCGGGAAGGATTTCTATGATGCTGCCGATTTCCACGGATTCAGGTGAAACTTCCCGAACTCGAATCCCTTCCACCAGACGTGCGATACTCACACGAAGGGCCATGGTACCTCGAATGGCATCCCGGGACCGGGAGACGGCCCTGTTCTGAAGTGTCTCACCAACAGTATAAAACAGCATCACCGCAGCCGCTTCGGGCAGTTCTCCGATGGCGAATGCTCCAATTGTAGCCACAGTCATAAGGAACAACTCGTCAATAACCCGCCCCCTGAAAATGTTGCGGACGGCACCGTAAATAACCGGCTGACCCGCTATAACATAGGAGCCGATGAAGAGGATCCATTCCAACCTGGGAGTTCCGATGGCGACAGTCCGGGCGATGAGACCGAAAGCGAATAGAATCAGCGAAAGGACAAGCCTCAGGGGTATCGGACTGCTGCGCCGCATGTCGACTGCCATATCAGATTCGCCGGCAGACTGAGTTCGAAAATCCGCTTGGGGCTCTATCTCTTTCAGAACGGTCCGAACCATTCCCTCATATGCCGGATTGAAACGGATCGTACCGCCGGCAAAATCGAGGACAGCGGTTTCCCGGCCATTTTTTTTATGAAGCTCCTGTTCGATTTCCAGCGCACAGGCAGGGCAATCGATACCACTGAACTCGTATCGTGCCGTATCTGCAGGTTTACCCATGATTCTCCCTCAATTCCCTGAAATGATCCCCGGCGACTGATATCAGTTCGACGACATGATGATCGTCGAGCCTGTAAAACACCTGCTTGCCTTCACGCCTGTAGGCAACAAGCCTCATGACTTTGAGTAATCTCAGATGATGGCTGACCGCCGGAAGGCTCATTTCAAGAATCAGAGCCAGATCGCAGACACAGAGTTCTCTTCCTGAGAGCAGGTGCAGGATTCGCGTACGGGTTTCATCGGACAGAACCTTGAACAGTTCCGACAATCCCGCGACATCCAGCAGACCTTTTCTGAGCTCATCGACATCCTTTTCGACGGAAATACCGTATTCAGAGCAAATATCCTGTGAATTATCTGCCATTCCTGACTCCAATCAATTAAACAGTTGCTTAATTGATACATTATTTAATGGTAAATGTCAATTTTTTTCACAATTTACCAGGACTCCTCGGGACACTCCGATGACTTACCGGTAATTCTCCAGCCGTTCTCTTGACATAACGTAAGTTAACTCGTATTGTTAGTTTAACCTAAGACTGTTACCTGAGTGGTGTGTTGTGAGTACAGACTTAACCGAGGCCCTGGAAGACTACCTCGAAGCCGTGTATGACATTATTGATGACAAAGGAGGCGTTCGGGTGAAGGACATCGCCGAGCGGCTCCATGTCAAAAATTCTTCCGTTACCGCGGCGTTGAGGAACCTGAGGGAGGCCGGATTCGTCAATTATGAGCCATACGGAGTTATCTCCCTCACCGAATCAGGATTTGATGAGGCACGACGCCTGTCCGAGACTCATCAGGTATTCCGGCAATTCTTCGTTAAAATCCTGGGAGTCGACAAGGAAGCTGCGAACGAAACCGCATGTCGGCTGGAGCATACCATGGTCCCGGAAGTGATGGCTCGATTCCTTCAGTTCATGAAATTCATTTCCACAAACCAGGCGATTGATGAACACTGGGAAGAAAAATTTAAGCAGTTCTGCAAAACCAACGATGTATCACCGGGAAATCTTGCATCCCCGGCGGACTATATGAATAACAAGACCAGAGCATCTTAGGAGTACGGCCATGGGTTTAACAGAGGTCAATACCGGCAGTAAAGTCGTAATAACAAGAATCGAAGGCGGGAGACATGCCCGCAAGAAACTCATGGACTTAGGGATGATACCCGGTGTTCCCGTCACCATTATCCGCAAAGCCGACAGGAATCCCATGCTTCTTGCCGTCATGGGTCGGCAGGTCGTACTCGGTTTTGGGATGGCCGAGAAAGTATATGTCCGCTGACCGTACGGTCGCCGTTGTCGGCAATCCGAATTGCGGGAAAACCACATTGTTTAACGGTCTCACCGGAAGCACCCAGCACATCGGGAACTGGCCCGGGGTTACTGTTGAAAAGAAAACCGGCACGCTTTTAGGGACCGATAATGTTGAAATAGTCGATCTTCCAGGCATTTATTCCCTGAACGCCGTGAGTGAAGACGAGATGGTCGCCAGAAATTATATGCTCTCCGGTGAAACCAACCTTGTCGTTAATATTGCCGATGCCTCGCATCTTGAAAGGAACCTGTTTCTCACCCTCACCCTCATTGAAATGAAGATACCGATCATTCTCGTCCTCAACATGATGGATATCGCTGCGAGGCGGGGAATTCGGATCAATTCCGCCGAACTGTCGAAAGCCCTCGGCATTCCTGTTTTCAGTATCAACGCTCTCAACAGCGTCGATGTCAGGGGCATACGTCGGGCCATACGGAAAGCCCTGGACGACAATGCCGTACCGGAAACAAAGGTGGTCTACCCCGAATCCGTCGAGAACGTGATTGAAAGATGGTCCGGAAGGTTCAAGGTAAACCCGCGGTTCACCTCGCTGCTGCTCCTGGAAGAAGATGAGGAAACCATACAGAGAGTTATATCCGACGGATCGATCAGCGGCGAAGAGATAGAAACCGCCATGAAGGCGGTTGAAAAAATCAGGGGAGACACTCCGGATATCGTCATCGCCGAGACGAAATACAGCTTTATCACCGCCCTGACCGAATCAAGCTCGAAGAAGAGA
>JAUVIY010000079.1 GCA_030592625.1 Spirochaeta sp.
ACGGGCCGATGATGGATCATATGAACACTGAAAATGAATACCTCCGCCGTATCACAGCCCTCACCGTCCTCGCTGAAGCCTTCAATGCTGCAGGATTCCCGGATCAAGCCGAACAGGCCAGGCTGCAGCGTGATGAGCTGCTGGCTGATTTCATCGGGTTACGGCCATGTTCACCGGGTCCAGATGGTCGGAATTCGCAGGTTCCGGGAGCATGAGAACAATCACTGTAACCCCGTTTTTACATCAAAAAACCCACACTAGCTATTTATGCTAAAATCAAAAGTCACACAAAAGTCACTTTTTTCATTGTAACTTCTGATAAACGGTGATAATCTAAGATAATGGTATCGTGAGTTAATTCTCTATGAATGCAGTATTTAGCATACTATTGATAACGTGTGATAAAGAGCAATTTTAGTTTGAGGTGCTAGTGACGGAAACGTTGTGGAGGTTCAAGTCCTCTCTGCCGCATTGTTAAGGGTGATACGATTGGATCGCCCTTCTTGTTTATAAACGCTCAGGACACTTCAACAGACTCACCATTCGCAGAGAGGACTTGAACCTCCGGAGCTCCGGCGCGACCAATCAGGGAGCGCGAATCGACAGGATGTCGATTCAGGAGCAGAGGCGGTCCCGGAAAGAGCCGACACGATGTCGGCGACTGGAGGGTTCAAGTCCTCTCTTCCGCAAAAATAAGCGATTATCCCAACGGGGTAGTCGCTTATTTATTGGCCAATAGAGAGGCATTAGAGACATGTCAAATTTTTAATATCTTTTAAGAAGAGAAGATACTGGATGAAAGAGTCAAAAAGGTGTAATAACCTCCCCTTCAAAAGATGTGTAAGTGTTCCGGGATACATGAAATACTGTTTCCGTATTCTTTGTTGCTTTGGATTAACATTTAGCCTATTATTGAATTAAGGGGTATTCATTTATGAAGATGAAAATCGTCAAAACAGTGATCGTTCTTACCGCAATCGTTCTATCCAGTTGTACATCCGTTCCCCCCCCGTCAGCAGAGAACCAGTGCATGTTGCTTATCAACAGAGAATTCGAGCGGGCCTCTTCATTTGAGCCTTATGTAAAATACAACATATTAATCGACGATCAATCGGAGCCTTACGTCCGTTTCGATGCGTCATCCCACTCTCTCCTTATCGAGGGCCTGGAACCCGGCAATCACAGGATAGACAAAATCATCGCAGAGATGGATAACGGAAAAAACTTATGGCTGATCCCAAACTCCAACATCAAGTTCGTCCTGAAGGAAGGTTTCGTAACGATCCTGGATAAGACTTTCCTGGTTACATTGGAACCGATGGAGGCGGAGACAAAGGGGCGTAGTCATTGGTATAGACAGGATATGAAAATAATACAGCTTTCTGAGGAACAAGCTGAAGAAATGATCAATGAGTTCCAGAGCAAAGACACCGATGGACTCTGGCGCTTCTAGCCGTTGAGATTACGAGATTGATGGCAAACGGATGGCAAACGAATAATCACGCCTACAGAGTCCGGTCCTCAATCAATATTGTCGCCGAGAAGGACATATTTATGTCTGGTGTTTTTCCGGGTCAGTGCCGGCATATCATCCAGATCATCAAGGCAGCCGTGTATATCTCCGACTGCTATGAATTGTTCTGCCATACGCTCGCCAGAGGTCAATCCAAATCAATCAACTCAACAGTCCCATTAATGATGGTATCGATGAAAGCCGGGAAATCCTCAACCTCACCCCGCGGGACACGGAAGCCCACCGCCCCCTCATGACCACCCCCGTTGGTGATACCCAGATGGTCGATCACCTTACGCAGATCAAGTTCCTTATAGGACTGACTCCGGCGCATACGCAGCTGGATGAGATCAGACTTTTCAGGAGGATCGTAAAAAGCGACGAGACTGACATAGCGGCTTTCCTCAGCCAGGAGGTTGGCGGTGTACTTGGCTACGGTGACGATAATATCCATATCATATTTTTCCAGGATCGGTGCCGTCATTTCTTCATCCAGGGCAATCCAGGCTATCGATCCGGTCCGCTGTTTGTGTTTCAGAAAATCCTGGTAACAACTCTCTTCTTCAACCGACAGTTTTTCCAACTCTTTGAGAATGTCCTCGATGCTTGAGAAATTTCCCGAATCCTTGTCTGTCTTGCGTATCAGCATCCTGTTGAACAGACGGCTGAAATATCGGTAGTACCGTTTCTCCCTGCGGGATTTGAGGAATTGACCCATCTTTGTATCACCAACTATACCGGTGACGATGGACAGGACGAAATTCCGGGTGAAAATCTCCCCGATATTGAATTGCCTGATGACTTCCTTTTTCTTCTCAAGCCTTAAGGCAAGAAAACCGATGAGCTCACAGGTTGAAGAGGCCTCATCCACCAGCCTGTATCCCTCGTCGCCTATATACTCTCCATCGGCTTCCAGATGGTGGTCGATTTCCATCACGATGACATCGGATCGGGACATGAGAGGACTCAGATACTTATGGAAGTCAAGCATTTCAGGCTTGGGCGTATCGAAGGCAATTACCGTGTCGTAATCCTCACTGATTTCCTCGGGGGTACCGATGACAGTGATGGAATTGTATTTGCAGATGCTCAGCAGATAGGGAAAATTGTCCCAGTTCTCCCGATTGAGTACCACAGCCTGTTGTTTTTGGAATTTAGTCATAAGTAAACTGAAGGCCACCATCGATGCCACACAGTCTTCATCAGGATTCTGATGTCCCACCATCAGGAAGGATTCCCTTGTAACCATGGAGTCGATAAACGTATCGACTATCTGCAATTTCCTTCGCTTATTCGGGATACGAACTTTTTTCATTCCGGATTACCCGCAGCATACAAAACGGCTCGATCCCGGCCGGCCTCTTTGGCAGCGTAAAGAGCTTTATCGGCCCTGTCCAACAATTCCTCAGGGGAAGTTCCATGCGTCGGACATTCAGAAATGCCGATGCTGGCGGTAACGTTATTAAATGACCCCTGCCGCCCTTCCATGACATCCAGTCCCCTTATGGCTTCACCGGCCTTCCGGCAGCAGTCCAGGGCCGCCTCTCCGTCTGTCCCCGGCAGGATGAAGGCAAACTCATCCCCCCCGTACCGGGCGAGAATGTCTTTTTCCCCGAATGCGGCGACAAATGCAGGGATAGTAGCGAGAATCACCTCGTCTCCTACGGATTCTCCATATTCGGTATTCAGTAATCCGAAGCGATCCAGATCGAGAATGACCAGGGAGACAGTGTTCCCGCTCCGGATCGATTCGTTAACGATATCCTCTAAAGCTTCGTCAAAAAAACGGCGATTGTACAATCCGGTGAAATCATCGGTCACGGCCCTGATACGGGCACTTTCGCCCCATTTCACCATGTCCGACAGGAAAGCACCGGTGTTCTGCAGACGGCCGGTCGTGGTATTCAGCATCCGCTGCATGATTTTAATAGCGGCATTGGGTTCCCGGCCCATCAAGGTACGGAATCCATTTGCGTCCAGGGACAAGAGCAGACAGTCATCAACCGTCCTGCAGGTTGCCGAACGGACATCTTTCTCGAGGATAGACATTTCACCGAAGAAACTGCCCTCCCCCACCCGGGACACTTCGACTTCCCCGCCGTCGGAAGTGAGGATGGAAATCGCCACCGTACCGGACAAGACGATGTACATGAGCCGGCCTTCATCTCCCTCACGGAAGAGTACCCAGTCACCCGGAACCTCATGTCTTTTCATCAGAAGCCTCACACGGGCCAGTTCCTCCGGAGTCAGGGATGAGAAGATTTCAAGGTTTTTCAGTGCATCGGAAGTCATGATTCTGTTGAATCCTCAGGAAACATGCAGAGATTTCCGCCACGTTGCCGGCCTTCAAGGGCTAAGGGATGAACAGCTTCCACCAGTGTTGAAGCATCAGAGCCATGCTCCGGGACAACCCCCAAACCGAAACTCACCGATAGAGTAAGCGTATTTCCGTCCAGAAACGGCGCAAGATCGATAGATCGCAGAAAATCACCGATAATTTCCGCCTGCCTGAATACTTCTTCCCTGCCGGCGCCCGGCAGGATAACGGCGTTCTCATTCCCCATGTACCGAAATAACATATCCCGGTCAGGGACCAATTCACACAGACCGTCGGCAATACGACGGAGAACTTTGTCACCGGCGTCATGACCATAAGTGTCGTTGATGGCCTTGAAATTGTCCGGCTTGTACATCAACAACCCGGTCGTTTCGCAGTCGCCGTTTATAACACGATCCAGGGTTTCGTCAAAACAGGTCTTGTTATAGAGACCGGTGAGCTTGTCCACATAAACCTGGCGTTTAAGCTCCTGGACAAGAGGGGAATTTTCTTTCACCAGGGCGTTCACCCCGCGGATTCTGGCCGAAATCTGCACCAGAAAGGCATGGAGCAGACGAGCACTCACATTCGGGTGAGTGGTCAGGATCTCACTGAAACGCTCCTTACAATCAGGGAAAACCAGAAGAGATACATCGCCGGATGCATAGGCCGCCGCATTCCTTAATTCTCCGGTGAACATATCCAGCTCACCGAAGCAGTCCCCGGTCAAAAAACGGGCGATATCTACTGAACGGCCTTCATCATTGTCTTTCCTGATGACGATTTCCCCGCCGGCGACAATATAGAGTCGCTCCGGCTTGTCACCACCTGCGAACACGGTATCCCCATCACGAATATCGAGAAATCCGCTGTGGGATGCGATAACAGCCAGATCCTCGTCGGTACATGACGAAAACAGCGCTGTTGACTTCAGGAGAATGTCCGGATCTGAACCCATGGAAACATCATTATGGAAAAAAACAACGATGACAAGTTTTTGGTTTATTATTCTAGTCGATACCCGGTACGGATTTCAGCATTTCGAGAATATTCTCCGCCTCGGGCGGGCTGGAATCATAGGCCCAGCGCTCCTCACCGGGGTGGTAGCCATACCTTGTGTAGGGCTCGCCCGAACCACTGCGGATGAACAGGCTCAGCCATGGTTTATCGGGTCTCATCCCCAGGGCCAGAATTTCTCCGTCGGGGCCCGGGGCAAACCAGATCCTCTTATAGGGACCATGAGGGGACTTGAATATCACCCTTGTCAGCTCATCTCCGAATGCATCGGTATCCAGGGAAAGAACCATATCCCTGAGATGTTTGCAGCTTCTGCCCAGATCCCCGACGGGCCTTTCGGCCCTGCGTTCGGTGAAATCCGGGCAGGTACAGGTATAAGAATGCAGATTCACCGTGTATCGGCCGCCGCCGGTTCGGCTTTCAACGATGATGTCCCGGTCGTATTCATCACCAAAGGGAGAGATTTTCAACAGGGCGGGTTTCCATGAGCTCATTGTTTGGACGAGACCGCCAAATCCTCCACCGGCAGATTTCCCGCCCTCTCCTTCACCCGGGATGAATATTTGAAGGCTGGTACCATATGGGCGTCCTTCGCCGGTACGGTGAGTTCCTTGCCGGTCGCCGGGTTCCTGCCGATCCGGGCCTTTTGGGCCGGCTTGAGGTTCAGAGAAAGTCGGCCGAGTTGTCCCAGAGGAACCGTATTGCCCATGAGCATTCCGGTTTCCAGTAAAACGGCATAATCGTCCAGGAGATTCCGTACGGCCTTCTGGGTCATCCCGTTGTTGTCCGCCAGATAACGGACCATGGACTTCTTGTCGAACTGACCCGGACCGCCGGTTTCCGGGTAGGTGAAATGGCGGTTCAGGTGAACGAAGGAGTTGGTGAGGAACACCATGGCTTCGCGGATTCGCTGTTCCTGTTCCTCGGCTCCCAATCCCGCAGGAACCGCCGCAATGCGGTACACAGCCGAGGTGTGCTTCACGGGAGAACCGGTAAAGGAGGCTTTTTCGCCGACCCGAAGTCCGCCGTCCATGGATATACCCTCGCCTCTGATGATATCCGGAACGTCGGAACGCATCTTGATGCTGGCATATTCGAAGCGCCGTGATGATCCGGGTCCCAATGCCACCAGGGAGCCGGAATAGGTGGTGAGAATCATGCCCCGGGGATCATCGGCTCCGGCTGAGTCGACAAAGGTCATCCCCAGAAGTCCGATCTGCTCCTCGAACAGCCGGTTCTTTTCGATCCAGAGTTCTTTCAGTCTTGGCAGGGCATCGTCTTTTTTTGCCCAGTCTTCATTCGACGAGACCACGAGTTCTTCAAGGTGTCCGGCAACTTCCGCCGGTAATCCATTTTCCATAACATCCTCCGGTTCTTAAAAGTATACCCCGGAATTCCGGTATTGGGAAAACACGCTTGTCGACATCCGGGAGCAAGGCTATCATCCA
Organism: Spirochaeta sp.; assembly: GCA_030592625.1. Lineage (GTDB taxonomy): Bacteria > Spirochaetota > Spirochaetia > DSM-2461 > DSM-2461 > UBA2779. Next base: position 6,296 of record JAUVIY010000079.1, read on the forward strand.
CGCGAGGTACTCCGTGGAAAAACGCAGCATAGAACGGCACCTGATGGAGGAATTCATCCACCTCGATGGAGGAGAAGGCGCCATACCTGCCCGTACAGTCGATGTCAGCCGGAATGGGATGCGAGTCATCGTAAACCGGCCTCATGGATTCGAGAAAATCCGAAGAATCTCGGTTAATCTCCCCGGGGCCGGGGGAGACGGCATTCCATGCCGTATCAGACGCAGCGAACAGGGTGCGGATCAGTGGGAATTCGGTCTGGAGTTCGACGGAGAAACCGATGCCAGGATGCTGCTTATCGAGCGCTGGCTGGATAGCCTTGAGAATCAGCGTCCCGAGACCGATTCGGCTCCCACCGAATCGCGCCAGGTCCCCAGGACACGCTGCACAATTACAGAGATCAGATGCACCGACAGACCACTCGAAGTGTTCTCTGCCGAGGACATCTCGGTTGACGGTATGCTGCTCCGGGCCAGTGGGATGGTTTCCAGTGGAGACAGGTTGAAGCTGGCGATGAGGCTCCCCGAAAACAACCGTGAAATCCTCTTCACCGGGCGCATAGCCTACCTGGTGGACAACGGACCCGAATCTCCATTCTCAGCGGGAATCGCCGTGGAGGACATGAAGGAGACAGACTGCAACCGGCTCCGAAAATTTATCGTCGATATCGCCTCTGGCGCCGCCATGCTGGAGTACCACAAACTCCTCGAGAGAGAAGAGCCCTCCGAAGAGTTCCGCGTTGACGGTGAAGAAGCCGTAAGACTGTTGCGACTCTTATGCGATGAAGGCCTGACGATAAACCACCTCGATGAGATAGGCCTGCGGATTCTGGAAACACGGATTGAGGAAATCCGGGGCAGTGAATTCCGTGCGCCGGCCCCGGAATCCAGGACAGGTACGGCATTCTTCTCATTTACTCAGGATAGTGCCTCTTACTCCTTTTCCGCGGAACGGTCGGGATGGACGGATGGAATCGGGTTATTCGGTATCCCTTCAATCATCTACCGCGGTGAAAAACGCGCCGGCCACCGAAATACCGACAACGGCCGAATCGAACTCACATTTTCGTCTCCCTGGAATACGGTATCCGGCCGCGTGATTGATTCCAGTCGACGGGGGATTCTCTGTGAGCTTCCCGTAGAGGTATTTACCGGCCGGCCGCCGGCGGCCGGCCAGTCTCTGGAGATTTCCCTGAACGGTAAGTCAATCCCCGGAGAAGTGCGCCATATCGTCGATGACTTTAATGGAGAGGGAAATGCGATCTACCGAATCGGATTGGAAACCGGCATCCGAAGGCGCGAACCCGCATCGATGGTTTACGACGCTGATACCTGGAGTCAATCATGGAACGGTCCTCAGCGACCTCTGGGCGATCCGGTACTGATTCGGCCTCGCACCGTGTCCTACACGGATCATGAAGGACGGGAAATAGTTGCACTACTGCACATCAGTCATCCTGATGAGCCCTGCATCGCTGTCGTTATTCCTCCGGCCTTCGGAAAGAAAAAAGAAGCACTGGGTCCACTGGCTCTCACCCTGATGACTCATTTCGCCGCCGCCGGGGAGAACCTGGCAGTCCTCAGATATGACGGGATCAACCGGCCCGGTGAGAGCGCGAATGCCAACAGTAATGCCCGCCGGGGCTATGAAATGATCGGTTACAGAATCGATCAGGGCTACACCGATCTGGAAGCGAGCATGCGATGGGTTCAGGACAATGATATGTTCCGGGCGGATAAGACGGTACTGATTTCCTTCAGCATGGCGGCGCTGGATGCGCGGCGCCTCCAGTCGACACCGGGCGCCCCCCGGGCGGATTACTGGATCAGCGTCATGGGCGTCAGTTCGGCCCAGGGTACCCTGAGAAACATTCTCGGCGGCCTGGACGTTATCGCCAATCACCGCATGGGCCTGCCTATAGGGACAATGGGCATGCTGGGACAGCTCATCGACATGGACCGGATGGCCGCCGACATGACCCGATTGGGATATGCCACCGCAGCCGACGCCCGTGAGGCCATGTCCCGAATCGAATCACCGGTCACCTGGCTTTACGGCGCCCACGACAAATGGATGATTCCCGAAGAGATTCGCGATGTCATGAGCATCGATTCACCGGGAGGCCGTGAAATAATCGAGGTGCCCACGGCCCATAACCTGCGCACCAGTGACCATGCAATATCAACATTCCAGATGATTTCCGATACCATCCTGCGCCGGCTGGCGGACAAGGACGTTCCCCCAGTCTCTCCGGACAAGGGGGAAATGCTCGATCTCCTCACCCGGGAAAGAGAGCGGGTGATGGAATATGAGAAACTGGATGCCCGGCGTTACTGGAAGGGATACCTGGTTGGTGAGAACGTAGGTGAAGAAGGTTATGACTTCTACCGTAAACTCGCCGAGTTTCGGGATTTCATCCGGATGGAAGTATCCCTGCTGGATCCACAGCCGGGAGAGTCTATCGCCGACATGGGCTGTGGAACCGGATTGGTGAGCGAAGTCATTCTCTCATTCCTGGCCGAAGGAAACCGTAACCTTGCGGGAACCCGGTTCACCGCCGTCGATCTGGTGGATGAAGCACTGACTAAAGCCAGGAATAAATACCGTGATCTCTGTACCTTGCACCCGAATCTTGAAGCGGTGGATGATTCCTGGATCGCCATGGATCTGGAGCCTGATGCCCTGGCGGGACTGAGGATGGCAGTCGGGCGCCCGAAAGGCAATCCGGCGGGTCTTGAAGACCTGCGGGACAGGGTAATTGGACTGAAATCCGACATCATCGACCGACTGGGGGGATTTTCTCCCGACATGATGTCCGAAGTACTGAAGGGTAGTCGCATTGCCCCGGAGATTCGGAAGGTACTGGATGACAAATTATCTCCCTGTGACACTCTGGTTCTGGAAGACTTAAATCGGGCCGCCCGGTTTATCATCGGCGATCTGGACGAGGAAGACATGAAGCCTTCCCGGCGCCTGGGAACTGGAAGACTCAATGCCGGCCGCCTGGCTCAGGTTCGAAGTTCGGATCTCTTCCTGGCCGTTCTGAATTTCGGTGACTGGAGACGGGACGGACAACTTCCTCTGGAAGATGGTGTTTTCGATGCCATCTGCGGTAGTTTGTTTCTGTCCTATCTCTTCGCTCCGGGAGAAGCCGTGAAGGAATTCACTCGGATGCTCAAACCCGGCGGACGGCTGCTTATATCGACAATGAAACCCGACAGCGACATCTCGGGGATTTTCACCCGCTACATCCAGGAACAATCCGTCCTGGATGCCCAGTCGGCTGAAGACGAGGAACGGGAACGAAACCTGAGAGAAGCCCGCTCCATGCTCAATGAAGCGGCGGCGCTTTTCTCTCTTGAAGAAGACGGCTGGTTCCGCTTTTTCGATGAGAATGAGATTATTCCCATGATGAGAAA
>JAUVIY010000008.1 GCA_030592625.1 Spirochaeta sp.
TATCATATGGAGGACGTCCACCGTGCCGGCGGTATCATCGGGATTCTGGGAGAGCTGGGCCGGGGAAACATGATGAACATGTCGGTGGGGCGTATCGATGCCAAATATTTAACCGAGACTCTCAGGATATGGGATATCGCCGGAGACTCACCTTCCAAGGCGGCAAAACAACTGTATCTGGCCGCACCGGGTGGAGTCCGTACCCTGAAAATGGGCGAACAGGCCAGGCGCTATAAAGAATCCGACCTGGATCGGAAATCCGGATGTATACGAAACGTTGCCAATGCCTACTCCGCCGACGGTGGACTCGCGGTCCTCTTCGGGAACCTGGCCCCCGACGGAGCCGTAGTGAAAACAGCCGGTGTTGATGATTCTAATTTAACCTTTTCCGGACCCGCCAAGGTGTTCGACTCCCAGGATGATTCGGTGAAAGCCATTCTCAACGGAAAGATTGTCGCCGGCGATGTCGTGGTTATACGTTACGAGGGCCCTAAAGGCGGTCCGGGCATGCAGGAAATGCTCTACCCCACCAGCTACCTCAAATCCATGAAACTCGGCAGGGCCTGCGCCCTGCTTACCGACGGCCGTTTCTCCGGGGGCACTTCGGGGCTGTCCATCGGGCACGCCTCTCCGGAAGCCGCCGCCGGCGGTGGAATCGGTCTGGTACGAGACGGTGATATCGTTGATATTGATATCCCGAACCGGAAACTGGATGTCCGTCTCGATGATTCCGAGATACGCCGCCGCCGGGAGATGGAAGAAGCGAAGGAAGCCGGAGCCTGGAAACCTGAACGTGATCGCAAAGTCTCCGACGCCCTGAAAGCTTACGCTCACATGGCCGCCAGCGCGGATAAGGGTGCGGTCAGGATACTGCCGGAATAGGAAAAAATGAATACATGCCTTATACTTGCGATGTGAAGACACGCAGTACCCTGGCCTTCAGAGTTTTCCTGATGATACTCATCACCGGTGTTTTCCCCATACTTGTCATCACTCTGGTTTCGGAAATCATCATGGACCCGCTCTTTACCGATCTCGACGAGCAGACTGCGATATCGGAAATGGATCAGCTCCTGGATATTATCGAAGGAGCGCTCAATAACGATAAGATTACCGTCAGGAGCATCGCTGCTTATCTTGTTCCGGTTGCATCAGGACTGCAGAAGACCGACTTTCCCGTCATCATGGATGTATACTCGATTGATTTCCTCTCCATTTCTGCAGGCGGCAGTTTCGAGGGAAAACCCTGCTGGCTTCGCACCGAAACAGGTATAGGTGAGATTACCGACACCAAACGTTTTCTGAATTCTGTAATGGAAGGTCCGTATGCTCCAGGCCTGCTCAGTCCATGGGGATTCATCTCTGTAGGCGATAATTCCGACCTGTACATGCTGACTGCTTCATCCGGGGATTCCGCCTCTGATACCGTCATCATAGGACACAAAATCAGCTCTGTTCTCAGCGATTATCTGATTCAATATCCCGAAATACAGATAAAAACCGTATCGGCTCCTGCAGACCATGGGCAAAAAACGGTATCATCTTTTTACCTTGGCGACAGCGTTTTTTTTGATCCTATAACTCCGGCAAGCTCAAGTATCAGCAACACCGAAAGCGGTATGAGAACTTCCGTCATCGTTTCAGCTCCTTATCTGAATAACGGGTTACTCATTGAGCTCGAACAACCGTCCGTCATCAGGGAAGCCGGAACTGTCAGACTGAACCGGACTCTGGCTGTAGTTGCCACTCTGTTAATCATTCAGATCGTACTCATAACAGTGTGGGTCCGTTTTCAAATTTCCCGGCCGTTGGGTATCTTGATTGACGGAATCGATTTATGGGATGGCCTGAGATTCCCGGACTTCGGCGATTTGAAATCAAGAAGCGATGAAATCGGTAAACTGGCCGTAACATTTATACGGATGTCGGGAGAAATCCGTTCGAAGACTCGCTCACTGGAAGAACAGGCGGTCCGGGACGGCCTGACGGGACTTTTCAACCGGAGACGTTTTGATGAAACCCTGCATAATGAGTGGGAACGTCATCGCCGTGATGGAAATTCTTTGTCCCTGATTATGGCAGATGTCGATTTCTTCAAGCTCTACAACGATTCCTACGGCCACCAGGAGGGGGATGATTGTCTGAGACTGGTCGCCCAGGCTTGTGGTAGAAACGTGCATCGTCCCGGGGATCTGCCGTTCCGCTATGGCGGTGAGGAATTCGCATTGATCCTTGCGGATACAGATCTCAATGGAGCTATCGGTGTCGCAGAGAGTATCCGCAAAGGGGTGGAAGAGTTGAATCTGATAAATGAAGACAGCCCTATCGGAGGACTTGTAACCATGAGTTTCGGAGTGGCCGTTTCCGGCCCCGATGGGGAAATATCAAGGGATTATCTGATTCGGTTGGCTGACCAGGCCCTTTATAGAGCGAAAAAGGCCGGAAGAAACAGGGTTATCAGTTGAGGCTCTTTCAAAAATAGTGGATTTGGTTCGGAGACAAGGCGGATCGAGCGCAGAATGCGCAGTGTAGCAGAGCTACATAAGCATTTCGAGCATCGAGCTAACACAGTATACGGACCAAAGGCGCATTTTTGAAAGAGCCTCAGTAGCTGAGCCCGATACCTGTATAAAAGCCGTAGGTTAGGGGAAATCCGGCGAACTCGTTGGATCCCGGTATGAAAGTCTGCATTCCCCAGAAATCAACTGCGAACTTCAGCCCGACCTGAGCGGTGAGTACTTTACCAAGTCTGATGAAACTCATGGCATCCAGGCCCAGGCCGAAAGCCACAAGAAAATCCCCTCCTTCCAGCATGGACCCGGTATGGAATCCGGTTGAGACCAGGAAAGCCATGGGAGAAAGATCAAACATATATCCGATTCCGACAACGGCGTCCAGGACAATGGGAAACCCGGTGATGGTTCGGTCGGAAAAATCACTGGCCGGGTACAGTTTTTCTTCCAGTTTATAGGGGAAGAGAATCGCCAGATCGATAATACCGTGAAATCCTTCACCTCTGCTGCTCTTCAAACCGATACCCGCCGAAGAGTGACGAATAATATCTTTACCTCCGGTCCCGAACAATGGATAAGACGTGCTTTGAAACACGGTATTGATCTGAAAAGTACCGTCAGCTGCCGACAGAGTCAGAACTGCAGAGAAGAAAAGAAACATAATTGATAATACACGCCTCATATCAGCCTCCAGGGCATCAGATTATATCGAGACGATCAGGAGAACTCAGTTGAAGCTGACCTTCGAAATCTCCGACAGGATCGAATAAGTCCTGGAGTTTCGGGGGCAGGAGTTTCCAGACAGCCTCGGTTATAGAGACGGATCCGGGCTGAGTACCTTTCTTCTCAAGATGTGCCGCAAGATTGATGACATCGGAAATTATCTTGCCGGTATCGGCCATGAATGTCACTTTCCCGCTATGCATCCCGATTCTGATTGCCACACTCTCATCTATCGGATTGCGGGAATGAGCATTGATGAGTGGCATAACCCTCTGAATTTCGACAGCGAACCGAGCAGCCCGGACTCTGTGATGCTTGAACGTGAAAGCCAGGATTCCGCCGTCACCGGCCCAGGACCAGATTCGTCCGTCATATGCCACCAATCTCTCTCCGAGGGTAGACCAGAAGAAGGAGTAGAACTTCTCCATCGTTTTTCGGCCGAACTTCTTCACAAGTTCCGAGCTGCCGACGATGTCCATGCTGGCGACGGTGACATCATAGTTCCGACCGCTTTTCAGAGAGCCCCAATCGGGACGCTTACTCAGGTCTTCCTTGAGAGCGACGACTTTACGTTTCTTCAAATCGTAGATGAGCCCGGTTTCCGTCAGCTTCAGAAGAAAATACTCCAGGCCTTCTATACGGATTTCCTTACCCAGAATGATTTCCTCATCCATCTCCACCAGGAGCTTGATGTAGTCGCCTAGCTGTTTGCGTTCGGTCAGGTTCTCAATGAGAACCTGAGCGGCCATTCTCGGCGACAAAGTGAAGTTACGACGCTTGCCGCTCAAATCATGTATATTCAGATCGGGAATGAGCATCTGGCCCAAAGCTTCAACCTGGTCCGCTACAAGACTCCCGCCGACGGTCTCAATCAGCAGGTTTTTCATGGCGGGGTCTAAATACAACATCCAAATCCTCCGAAGATGCCCGAAAGAAACTCGTCGCCAGTATATCAGGTGATTTGATGCGTGGACAAGATTCTCTCATGCGCTCCTCAATAACCGAATAATAGCGACACATTCACTTCACCCTTTCTTCATCGGCAACTCGTGCAGTCAACAACTACCTTAAAACAGGTAGTTTTGTGGGCTGCGCCCCAAAGGGGGCTTACGATGCTGCTAAAGCCGCCAGATTTTAATAGCCCAAATGGCGGCTTCGGCTCCAGTCAACTCATGTTTCAGCCGATAAAAAACTCAGGAGTCTGTCGGACTTGGGGCTTTCGAGACGATTTTCGATGATTTTTTCCCGAGGCAAGGCGGCAACAGCGGAGTTTAGCTGGGCCAGGATGCAGGGCCGAGCAGCAAGCGCAGCTTGCGACCAGGCTAAATGAGCATGTTGCCAACGCGGCAGCGGGGAAAAAAGGGCGACAATACCTTTGGTTCGCCCTGCGTCGGTTCGACAATGCTCAAGCTCGCTTGCGCATTGTACTCACTTTCCTGGGTCGTCGGTCCGGAATGGTTAAGTCCGACAGACTCCTAAAGGGAGCATTGATGCCAACTGTCGATCAAGCTGAACACCTCATGCGTGAAGGTGCTTTCCAAAGGGCCAAGGTTCTCTTATCCGAGATTATATCAGACGACCCTGAAGATCTGAGGGCTATATGCGATATCGGAATCGCCTACACCGAAACCGGGGAAAACGAGAAGGCGATCCGGGCACTTCTGCACTACATCCGCAACGACGAATCTAATCCATACGCCTGGGAAGCTCTTGGCTGCGCCAGATTCCGAACCGGAGACCTGGAAAACGCCAGGAAACACCTGTTTCAATCCCTCGATCTCATGCCGGAAAATCCCTCTTCACTGAGAAATCTGGGTATTCTTCACGGCATGGAAGGCCGGCATGATGAAGGACTGGAACTTCTCCAGCGATCCGTCAGGCTTTCTCCCAGGGATTATCGGACATTATATGCCCTCAACTATGCATTCCGTGATGCCGGGAAACCGGAAGAGCGTCTGAAAATCCTCAACCGGTTGATGGAACTGGAGCTTCCCGATGATATCCGTCGGGATGTGGAACTCACCCGAATCCGCATATCCGTCGAATGGGAATAGACCAGAAGTCACTGATCACATAAGATGGTTCTCCGCCGAGGAACCGAATATCATGCCTGACGAAAAAATCAAATTCCGGGGAAACCCCCATCATCTCGCCCTGCTTGTCGAAGCAGTCCGGAAAGGCGATATCACCTTATGGAACAATTATGTCCGTAAAAATGGTTCATCATTCCGGGCCCGACTGGCGGGCGCCGATCTCACCGGTTTTTCATTGGGAGAAGCCAAGCTTGCCGGTGCCGATCTTACCGATGCGGATTTAACCGGCGCTGTTCTGATAAGGGCTAATCTCAGTAATGCCCGTCTCAGGGGCTGCAGCCTCATCGGTGCCGATCTCACCAGTGCCCGGCTGAATCATACCGATTTTACAAAAGCCGATCTGAGCCTGGCGAAAATGTCCAACGCCCGGGCCAGGGGTGCCATTCTTATCGATGCCGACCTGTCGGGAACGATTCTGGACGGAGCGGACCTTTCCAGGGCGTCGATGAAGGGTGCCGAGGTAACGGGTACATCTCGTTCCGGAGCCAGGATGAAAGTACGGGTTAAGGTGAAATCGACATCGGATAAAATCCTGAGGGTAAATAGATTCGATAGGCCATCCCTAGACTACAGTCCCTGGATCAAAGCTCTGGATGAAGAAACGGAGCGAAAAGAAATGAGACAGGACAGGGAAGATAAACAAGCGGAAGCTGACAGGGAACAGCTCGATCGTAAGCTGGGCCGTCGGAAGCCTTTATTCAACAGGGTAAAATAATGATCAATCGAAGGGAAAGATTCCGGGGCCGGTAACTAACCGACCCCGGAAAGACAGGATTATTTAGAAATCCTTGTCCTGAACGGTCTTCCTCTTGGCAGCCTTTGCATTCTCGATGGCAGTATCACACATCTCGCGAATCTTGTCTGAGAGAACGTCGATAACGGCAGCCGAGCATTTCATGTCAGCAGTCGTCTTGATGTAGGCTTTCACTTTGGAAGCCACCACCAGGGTTTCTTTTCCAGCCATTGTGGGCTCCTTACGTTGACAGTCGTTCCTCTTATTATATAGCTAAAGATGGTTCCCGTCCCCCCTTATTGCACTTATGATTGATCCACAAGGCATTTTTTTTCATTTTTCCTGACGGAAGGGAGCAAGTTAATTGGAATTTCGCATTCGTTCTTCACTAATTCTCGTATTTCTGGTCGTATTATCAGTTTCATTGCTTTCGGGTAAGACTCTTGAAGCCAGTCTGATTATCGTCGGTCCCGGGGATCCGGTGTATACGTATTGGGGCCATATCGGCATTGCCGTCGAGAATAAAGAGACCGGCGAAAACCTGTTTTACGATTTCGGGAATTTCTCTTTTTATTCGGACAATTTCTACCAGGATTTCGCCATGGGCCGGATGATGTACTTAGGGTTTGTAACCCCGACGGACTTTTTTATCTCCTATTCCCTCGGGGAAGACCGGGATTTTACGATTTATCCCCTGAATCTCGGTGACGATGAGCTCAAAGAACTTGATTCAATACTCCGTTGGTGGGTGCGCCCGGAAAATCGGGAATATCTATACGAATATTACCTGAATAACTGCTCTACCATAATCAGGGACATCCTCAACGACGTAACCGATGGAGAATTGAAACGCTTCACCGAATCCCGTTCGGACCTGGATTTCCGGCATTATTCCAGAACAGGAGCCGACCCTTCGTTGTTCTGGGAAATTCTTCTTCATTATCTTCTGGGTTCCAATCTTGATAAGACCATCAGCGCTTGGGACAAGATGTTTCTTCCCCAGGCGGTGGCGGATTACGCCCTGGAGATGGAATACACGGGACGGGACGGTGAAGTCCGGAAGCTGGCCGGTGATGGATTAGTTCTCAAGTCTTCGACCCGCCGACCGGTTCCCGATGAACCGAGAAATCTATGGCCCTTGATGCTCATCATGGGACTGGCTGCCGGCTTCGGCTGGCGGTTATCGAGCGTGGTAAAACGAAAGTCCACCCGGATTGCAGGAACTGTATTCAGGGTTTTTATAATTCTGTCCATTGGACTGCCGGGTCTGATTCTCGGATTTCTGATGGCATTCACGGATCATGCCGCTTCGTACCGTAACATCAATCTCTGGCCGTCTTTTCCCACCGTTCTTTTCGGGCTGATTCCCCTGATGGCAACCATAGCCAAGGGCAGGATGGATCGTAGAAAGAGTGAAGTTTGGCTGTCATGGATCTGGACGGTGAACCTCGCCGGTCTTTTACTGGCTGTTTTTCTCAGACTTACGGGGTTCCGCATGCAGGATGCATTTGCATTCTGGGCATTACTCACCCCCCTCACCCTGGCCGCTTCGCGGCCCGGACTATGGCTGCAGGACAGATTATGAAGGCAGTACGATCCGTGATTCCGCCAGATCCGGAGAATCCGAAGCGGCTTCATCCAGAGCTTCTGCACCGGCGATAACCGATACGGACCGCTGCTCCCATTTCCCGAGCAGGGCCGCGGCTTCATTGCGCAGATCGGCGGCTGTAGCTATCAGCTGATAATTTCTCCGGTTCTGACGGATCTCATCGGTAATACCGTAGAGCTTCCGCTTGAAGGCAACGAAACCCCGCTCACCTGGTGAAAGAGGGCGTAATTCCTTACCAATCGACCCGATGACGGCTATATTAACGGTTTCATCATCCAGCTCTTCCGCCGCCCATTCCAGAGAGCTCCGAAACGACGAAAGGGACGAGACGATCATCGGATCCCGGTACGTACTGAATGTGAACGTCCCTTCAAGCCCGGAGAGGGATGCGAAAGCACCGTATGCACCGCCTTTCATCCGGATATTTTCCCACAGATAACCTGTTCTCAGGATATGAGCCAGCAGACCTGAACGGGCATGCTCCTGAGTTCCCAGAATCGGAGCCGGCAGGCTCAGAGCCGAAAAGGAGACTGCCGAGGCGGTAGACAGGGTTTCACCGACGGTTTCATGCCGGAACAGAGGCGGCTCTCCGCTGCCGGAGGGTTTACCGATTCCAAGGGAATCGGTCATCTCCAATACTTTCTCCAGTGCAACACCGGCGGCAACAGGATCAGACGTGACCACCAGAGAAAGATTGCCCCTCCGTAACAGACTGTCGCGGATCGCAACCAAAGCCCGTGAAGCCCTGGCCGCCCCGTTTATGTCGTCGGAAAGGTTCTGAAGGAAGCGAAGCTGTGCAACGCCGTACCACAAATCTTCCCAGGAAGCTGCCGAAGAATGCTTTGCCGATGCCCGTAAAGACGCAATAACATGTCCCGAGGGTACCACAGCTGAACGATAATCATTACGAAGCTCCAGGAGTAAATCGCCGATTCTGCGTATATCGGAAAAATCAGCCGACAGGAATAGACGCAGGGTTATACCCAGAGCCTCATCCCATTGATGATTCAGGGCCTTGAGATGCACGAAGAGACGACGGCTTACAGCACCACCGGTATCGGGATGTATCGGGGAGGCTTCCAGAGAACAGCCCAGACTGCCGGTTTTCATCGCCAGCTCCCGGGCCACTTCATCATGGGCCATCCCGGGCAGCCCCATATCGGTAAGGGCTCTACCGAACAGGGGCATCCAGGGTTGCAGTTCAGGATCAAGACCCTCCATATCGAAGGCCATCTCCAGATAGGCTACACCGTTTGAAAATGTATCGTGCCTGTACCAGGTTATTTCTCCATGCCGGCCTTCATCCAGTGAAAGTATGCGTACATTTCCGGGAAGATCGTCCCGGGAAAGGAAAGGGATTCGGGCCAGATCCTCGGGACTGTCCGGACTATCCTGAAATACCTTGAGTATTTTCAGGGACACATTCAGCGACTCCGGATTCGCCATGGATTTCTGCAGTGCATCGAGATTATGACGTTCATCAGCATCCCGCCGTCCCTGCAGTTCTGAATCAGGTACCACTACTACAGTGGACCGGTGGGTATTTTCCAGAAGTTCACTACGAATGATGTCTTCGAAGAAACCCGGTTTTACATGACGGCGAAGCTTTGCCATTGGAACTTCAAAAGCCAGGCTTTCCAGGGGCGGCCGGTCGTGCAGCCAGCCCCGCAAGGCTCTTCTCATCAGGCGCATGCCGAAAGGAGAGCCTCCCCGGATTTCCCGGGCACTGAACTCAACGGAGCGAAGGGCTCCTTCCACGAGATCGGAATCCAGACCGTTTTTCACCAGATTCTCCAATGATTCGCTGACGAGACTCTCGAAATCATCGCGAAGCTCAGGATCGGTCCCCCTGACGGCAGCGGAAAACATCATCTGCTTCAAATCCGTTTCCAACCCGCTGACAGGAGAGAGGTCTTCCCCAAGTCCGCTGTCGACGATGGTCTTCTGCAGAGGCGAACCACCATGCCCCAGGAGAATGAATGAAAGAACCTGAGCGGAAAGGACCGCGTTCGGATTGGTTGATTCCTCCCAGAGCCAGTTGAGGCTGATAGTGGATTTCTTCTCTACCGGTTCACCGGGAGCCGCCGGCCAGCCGACTTCCATTCTCCGGGGCCGATCCCAGCGGGGTTGTAACGGAATGGCATAACGACTGTTCCGGCGAGTGAAGCGGGAGAGAAACTCACCGTCGAGAATCCCGAGCACCTCATCCAGATCATGATTACCGTAGAGAAAAATCCTGGCGTTGGACGGGTGGTACCATTTTTCATGAAAAGCCTTGAACGCATCGTATGTCAGGGTAGGAATGTGCTCAGGGTCGCCTCCCGAATCCCAACTGTAGGGGGAATCCGGAAACAGGGAGCGAAGAGTCCAGTCCCCGGCCACCGATTCGGCTGAGGAGTAACTTCCCTTCATCTCGTTGAGAACGATGCCTGCCCGAACCAGTTTTCCATCATCGTTGAACTCCAGCCTGTGCCCCTCCTGTTCGAAGGCTTCTTTTTTCAGTTGAGGAAAGAACACGGCATCGCCGTAAACCCGCAGAAGGTTCAGAAAATCCGCCTTCACCGTACTGGCTGCCGGATACACAGTCTTGTCCGGATAAGTCATGGCATTGAGAAAAGTATGGGCACTTCCTTTGAGGAGCACGAGGAAGGGATCTTTCAGGGGATAACGCTCGGAGCCACAGAGAACTGCATGCTCAAGAATGTGGGGAAGGCCGGTATGATCGGAGGGAGGAGTACAGAACGTGAAAGAAAAGAGATTCTCCTCATCATCAGCATCAACCTTGTATATCTCCGCTCCGGTGTAACGATGACGGAGATGGATTCCCCTTGAACGATATTCATCCAGGGAATCCACCGACAGAGTCTCGAATCCCCGGTTCATATAATTATCTTTCATGACTGCTCCTCCTTATCGGCCCCGGTCTTTTCAACAGGCCCTTTCCAGCCGCAAAACGCGCCATAAAACGTCACATTGAAATAACCGGTTTTATCCAGCATTTTCGCAACGTTTCGTGCACTGCGCCGACTTCGTCCGTAAACATAAATTTTTTCGAACATATTCTCCGTCGGCAGGTATCCCGGACATTCCGGGAGAGGTACGTTCAGAGCGTTCCGGATATGCCCTTTTTCGAACTCACACTTGCTGCGGATATCGATCAGGATGTACTCATATTGATCCTGATCTAACAGATACAGCAATTCCCTACCAGTCAGGATCCGATGTCGGATACGACTTACCAACAGCAGGATAATCACCAGGAGGATGGAAATTGAAACGACACCGGCATTTATCGGGTCAAAGGGCATATTGCGCCTCATGATAACTGTTTGCAGGGCATAAGAAAACCCGATCGTGAGACCGGGTTTCCATTGCCGGGATGCGGCTTTGATATCGAATGAACCTTAGTAACGGTTCTGACTTTGAGCTTTGCGTATCTTCTTCATTTGCTTACGCACAAGAGCTTTTTTCTTCCGGTTCTTGATGGTGGAAGGCTTTTCAAAGTACTCCCGCCGCTTGTATTCCCGGATGATACCCTCTTTCTCAACCATACGCTTGAAGCGTTTGATGGCTTTTTCCAGAGGTTCATCTTCACTGATACGAATGTAGGCGATTTAGAATCACCTCCCTTTGCATATGAAGTTCAATCAACCCTGAAGCGTTGATTTCAGTTCGTAGACAAGACAGAAAATGCGCAGGAAGCGGAGTGTACTGAAAAGCACACGAGCATTCCGAGCAATTTTCTAACGCAGTATACGGACTGAAGGCACGCTTCACTGACTGAAAAATGCTACTCCATCTTACTTATCAACGCATTCGTGTCAAGAAGGGGGGCCTCAAGGAACTGTTCCGGACTCACGGGCGTCGCTCCCACCCGCAGTTCCCAATGCAGATGTACTCCGGTTGCGAAGCCTGTCTCACCGACGGAGCCGATCCTGATGCCCTGGTTTACCATCTCTCCCTCCCGAACGTTTATGGAATCCAGATGGTAATACAGGCTGTAAACGCCGGGCAGATGTTCGATAATCACTGTATTGCCCGTCAGGTACCTTTCGGTTGCCAGGACAATGCGTCCGCGACCCGAGGCCTTCACAGGTGTACCGAGTTCGGCCCAGAGATCCAATCCGAAATGAATGGAGGTTGACTCCGATCCGTCGGGCATATGGAAACGGCGCCGGTCCCCGAATCCGGCGGTAGGAATTCCATCTTCCAGAGGTGTTTCCAGGAATCCCTGATGATAAATCGCCGTCTTGTTGAAGGCTGTCAGTATCGCCCAGAGCTTCCTGGCTTCGGTTTTTTTCCTCTCGGATTCATCGGTATACAGGTTATTCATTTTGTCGCTCAGGGTAATCACCCGTGCCGGGAAGAGGACTTCGGTAACCGTTACGGATCTCTCCAGGCGCCACTCGGCCCTTCCCTGGTCGGCATTCATTACCAACTGATAGCGGCCGGGGGTAACGGTTGATGGGATTCCAAGCAGTGCCACCGAAACAGTTCTGCCGGTGGGGGTCCGCCAGAGGAAGCCTTCACTGCGGCTCAGGGTTCGCTCCTGTGCGTCCTGGAGGGAAACCGAAATATTATCCATGGGTTCGCCGGTGATGATAACCTGAACAACTCCACCGGGCTTGACATAGTCGTCGGCGAACAGAACGGGATCCTTCGCCGAGAGGGCGCCGACCATGGTAAAAAGCAAGCAGCCGGTTATTATCAGAGCCCGGAAACGGGAGACTGTTTTCGAATTAAAATGACGATTACCAGGAATTACTAGCTGCACAGTGAAGCCTCCAGAACGGTCAGCCGGCGAGCATCGGCACCGCGCCAGCGGTCACGATCCACACGATAAATCAGATCCACTTCGGCATCTTTCCTGATAACGGTTCCATACCGTTCGGCACCGTCCCACCAGAGGGCCGGCCACCGATTGGAACCGAGGGACACCAGAAGTTTGAGGTGATTGTTCTTCGGTTTCCCAACCAGATCGGCCTGGAAAATCTTCACCGACCGGGTGAGGAAGGTGAGAGGCCTGAACCCCTCGCCGTAAGGTTCCAGACGCTCCAGCAGGCTTTCCAACCCGTCGGGTCCCAGGCGGACAATCTCTTCATGGGACAATTCCGCATCCACTGTAAGGGTCTCGCTCTCAACCGGAGCATGGGAGGATCCATCAAGCCATTTATGGGTCAGTCTGGTGAGCTCTCCGATTTTGTTCCCGGGGATACGGAATCCACCGGCCTGAGGATGACCGCCGAAATCATCGAGCAGCGATCCCATGGCCTCAAGCCACTCAAGAGCGTTCATCCCGGAATCACAGCGAATGGATCCCGAAGCGCCATCTCCCTTGATTGAGATAACAACTGCCGCCGCTTCCATGGTTTTCTGCAGGCGGGTGGCCAGGATACCGGTGATACCCCGGGGTACTTCCTCGTCCGCCAGAATTATCATCCGGCCGCCCAGCTCCTCCATGGATTCGTAAGCCCGGGGCCTTATCTTGTCCCAAAGCTTCTCACCCAATGCCCGGCGTTTCTTGTTGAGATTCACCAGTTCGTCGGCCAGTGAGGCGATACAGGCCTGATCTGATTCCAGAAACAATCTCACACCGACGTCCGCCCGCCCCATCCGTCCCGAGGCATTGATGAGAGGACAGAGCTGCCAGGCCATCTCGGTAGTACCGATCCGCCCTTCGTGCAGTCTCTGCCTGATGAGCAATTCCCGCAGAGCCGCCCGACGCTCATTCAGTGAGTCACTGACATTCAATCGGTTCAGGCCCATGCGGACCATGATACGGTTCTCGTCTTTCAATGGCATCAGGTCGGCCAGGGTGCCAAGGGCAACCAGATCCAGTCCCCTCCGCCAGGAATCAAAAGCCCCGGAGATAGTCCTGTAATGCAGGGTAACCATCAGGTTCCGCAGTGTAGTCAACGCACCGCTATTTTCCGGGAAATATCGCGCCAGGCGGCTGCCGCTCTCCAATTCTTCAAGGGAACGCCCCCGGAACGCCGGGAATGCCGCGGCGATATCAGGCGCCGTATCCGTCACATGGACATCAGCACCCCCGAAAAAATCTGAAATCAGGGGGATCTGTTCATCGATCCTGTAGGTGTAGAGGGGATGCCCCTCGATAAACTGCAGGAACCGGGTACGGTCGGCTTCACCGGCGGCGGCGGAAACCGAAATACGTCCGGCTTCCAGAAGATTTCGCATCCGGACCGCTTCCAGGATGATGTCTTCGCCCTCCCTCCGGGTCAGGATAAGGCAGTATTCCGCCCCCCACATATCGGTGCCCGCCAGAGTCAGGGCCCATTGGAATTTGGAAACCACCGCTACAGCACAGAGGCCGGTGAAGGGGTAAGAATCGGCAATCTTGGGGTTTATAATGGCGGCAGCATCCGGGAGCTCGTCCTCCCGGGGCATATGATGGTCGAAAATCAGAACATCCATTCCCAGTTCAACCGCCAACTTGATTTCCGAGAAATCGGTGATACCGCAGTCAACGGTAATCACCAGAGTGACGTCCTCAGCCGCTTTTTCAGCCAGCACTTGAGGATTCAGGCCATAGTCCTCATCTCCGAGGGGAACCCGCCACTGGGGATCCAGGCCGATCATGCGTAAGGTTTCCACCATCAGAACCGTGGATGTAATGCCGTCGGCATCCTTATCGCCGCAGATGAGTACCTTCTCGCCCTCTTCAGCTGCAGCCAGAACCCGTTCCACAGCCTTTTCCATATCGGGAAAGATAAAAGGGTTATGAAGGAACCGCTCATCTTCCTCAAGAAAAAAGGCGATCTGGTCCGGTGCCGTCATATCCCGCCGGGTCAGAATCGAGGCCGTCAGCAGATCCAGATTGTAGGACGCCGCCAGGGCACGTACTTTATCACCCTCAATCGGCGGTTTCACCCACTTCATTCCGGTGCAATCTCCTCGAGAATCAGACTTCCGCGCTTCTGCAGCGTCTTGGAACCGATGCTCACCGAACCTTTCAGCCGCAATACCCCGGCCTCCAGCCTGGTCTCATCTTCAGCCCAGAGTTTCATCAGCGTATCACCCGCCGCTACACGTTCGCCGGTTTTCTTCAGCATTTCGATACCGGCCATGGCTTCCACCGGATCGGCGGCCGTATCCCGGCCGACACCTAGGGCGACTCCGGCCATACCTACCGCAAACGCGTCGATTTCCGTTACAAACCCGGCCTCGGTCGATTTCACTTCCCGGGAGTATTTCGCCCGGGACGAGCCATCCATAGCATCCAGTTCGGTCAGCCTACCACCCTGAAATTCCACGTTGGCCCGGAACTTCTCCATAGCCGAACCATCGGCGATCGCCCCCCGGCAACGCTTTTCCGCCGCCGCGACATCCTTCTCAATTCCAGCCGCCACAAGCATCCAGGCCGTCAGTCGGAGGGTGACTTCCATAACATCCGCCGGCCCATCACCCCGCAGGCATGCAATGGACTCCTCAACTTCCAGGTAATTACCCACCATTCGACCCAGGGGCTCGGACATATCGGTGAGAACCGCAATAACCCGGCGGTCCAGGCTTTCCCCGGTACGTACCAGGGATTCGGCCAGAGCCCGGGCATCCTCGGGAGTTTTCATGAACGCGCCTTTGCCGCATTTCACATCCATCACCAGAGCGTCGGACCCCTCGGCAAACTTCTTCGAGAGTATGCTTGCCGTAATCAGGGGAATGGATTCCACTGTAGCGATGACATCCCGCAGGGCGTACATCTTCCGGTCGGCGGGAACCACGCGTTCGCTCTGACCGGTCATGGCAAATCCCACACTGTCTACGCCGTCACGAAACCTCGTCGGGCTCAAGGCCGTGGTGTAACCGGGAATTGTATCCAGCTTGTCCAGTGTTCCTCCGGTATGCCCCAGTGCCCGGCCGCTCATCATCGGCACTTTCACACCACAGGCCGCGGCGATAGGAGCCAGGATCAGGGAAATTTTGTCACCGACACCGCCGGTGGAATGCTTGTCGACAAAGGGTCCCGAGACGCCGGAGAGGTCGATGACTTCACCGGAATTAATCATGGCTCGAGTCAGGTAACCGGTCTCTTCGGGAGTCATGCCGTTCAGGAAAGTGGCCATGCACCAGGCAGCGGCCTGATAATCGGGGATGTCCCCGGCAGCATAACCTTTGATGAACGTTGAAATCTGCGCTTCGCTTAAGGGTTCGGAATCCCTTTTAGCTGCGATGATATCGACTGTTCGTAAAGATTCGCTCATAAAGCCTCCTTCAATGGCCATGACTCTATCCGGGAATACTGAACACCCTCCGGATGCAGGATTGATTGATATAAAGTGACCTCTCGCGCCCGGAAGGTTCTTACGTTATCCCTTTTCACTCCCGGCGGCAACAGTTCACCCCCGGCCGGCCCTCTCAATCCCCGGCGTCGGGGGCGGCCCAGAGTGAGATGAGGCCGGTAGTCCCGCTCCTCCCACCCCATCAGTGTCTCCAGAACGGGACGCAGCGCCTCATGAAGTACCTTGAGACCGTTGCAGCCCTGTCCCACCTTCTCAATAAAAATCTTCGGCCGACTGACGGATCCGAAGCAACCGACGCCCTCAAAAGCGACATCGAATGCCTCCAGGTCTTCCATGACCGGTCCGACGGCGTTCATCACCCTCTCAATCAGGGACTTTTCCCGTTCCCCGAGGAATACAAGTGTAATGTGAAAATGTTCCGGTTTCACCCACCGCACGCCGCTCCAGGCATCCCGCAATACGGCTCTGGCCGCATGGAGTTTCAAGGCTATTTCCGAAGGTGGAGAAACGGCCAGAAAGGTTCTCATCGGTTTCCATCATGCCCTTCCTCAAGCTTCCGGTGCAAGTGTAAAAACAATACAAGCTTTACAGGATTTCGTCCTCAAATGAACTACCCCGCCGCAGAGCAGCAGGGTATCTCTTAAGGAATACCTCAATCTAATCGCCCCAGAGGGGCGGGGCATTAAACCCTCTTTCGATTAAGACGGTTTCCTTGGCAAGCTTACTCGAAGATTTAAGCACAGGAATGGTTAGTAATAAAATGGAAATGCCCAACTGGAAACATCATAAGGCACCTTGACTTCATGAATATATGTCGAGAGCTGATTCGGTACTCCGGCACTTGCCATATCATCCCATATCGGCAATAATAATGACGATATGGGAAGTTTAATCATAAGACAATTGTCTGCAGAACTTACATCACACTTTAACTCATCACCGGTTGTAGCAATACTGGGCCCCAGGCAATGTGGGAAATCAACACTCGCCGGAATATATCTGAACAAACAAATCAATACATTGTTCCTCGATCTTGAACGTCCTGCGGATATCAGGCAGCTCCGGGATCCCGAAGCCCTTTTTCGCCTGAATGAAGAAAAACTGATATGCCTGGACGAGATTCAACGGGTTCCCGACCTGTTCCCGGCGATCCGGTATGAAGTTGATCGGCGCAATCGGAATGGACAATTTCTCATTCTCGGTTCCGCCTCTCCCGAATTGATAAGACAAAGCTCCGAATCATTAGCCGGACGGATCTCATTTCTCGAACTCACGCCGTTCCTGCTATCGGAAACAGGGGATACCGGATTTACCGATACCGACAGGAAACTCTGGCTCCGGGGAGGTTTTCCAAGGAGTTATCTTGCGGGTAGCGAAGAAGCCAGTCTCGATTGGAGACTTAATTTCACAAGGACTTTCCTTGAAAAGGATATTCCTGCTCTGGGACTTTCAATCGATACGGATACGGCAAATCGACTATGGGTTATGTTGGCTCATAGTAACGGCCAGGTAACGAATTATTCAAAACTGGCCGGGTCACTGGGGATAACGAGGAATACGGTAAAAAAATATATCAACATACTCAAGCAGACCTACATGGTAAGAGTCCTTGAGCCCTGGCATTCAAACCTGAAAAAACGACTTGTAAAATCTCCCAAAGTGTATATCCGCGATACAGGAATATTGCACTCGTTGTTGGAAATCGAATCCCAGAACACATTATTGTCTCATCCGACTTATGGGTCGTCATGGGAGAGTTTTGCCATGGAAAATATCCTGGCTTCGATTTCACCACGTTGGCGACCGTCATTTTTCCGTACAGAAAAAGGCAACGAAATCGATCTCATTCTGGAGAAAGGCAGGGAACGGATCTGCATTGAATTCAAAGCTTCAGGAGCACCGGATGTCGGGAAAGGATTCTGGTTTGCCCTGGAAGATCTCAATCCTATGCAAAGCTGGATTGTCGCTCCGGTTGGTGCAGTCTATCCTTATGATTCAAAGAAGAATGTTATGGTCGGTTCTCCGACGGATGTCGGCAGTTTTCTGAATACCATATAAACCCCGGCCAACTGGAGAACTTTGGGAATCACTTCCGGATACTGCGCAGGGGTCGTTCCAGCAGGGTCTGGATGATGGTGAGAAGCCAGTTCTCCGCTGCTGTCACCGCCCCCGGCGCCAGACCGATTTTCACAGCGACCTCCAGGGCTTCGCCGGAAATGGTCATAAGCCATCGCCTGGCCCCGTCGGGCAAGGCCGGCCATCGGTTTTCAGCGCATTCCGGACCGGTCAGCAGGCCGTTGGGCAGAAAACGGGCCGGGCCATCGCTCCCCCCGATCGGCAGAACCTTGCCGCAGCGCCCGCATTGTTCCGGATTTGGCCGGACACCCTCGATATCAAGGAATTGCCAGAGAAATCCGACGTGCAGCCTTTTGATATCCCGGGGAGCCGAAGATGAAAGCATTGAGAATGCGGTCGCTGCCAATTCAAAGAGCTCAGCCGAATCTTCACCGGCCCCATGGGTTTTGAGAAGAATTTCCGCCCAGGTGGTGGCGGTATAGAAACGATCCAGATCTTCTCTGAGCCCGTCATGAGTGTCTACAGGGTCGAAAGCCGTCAGACGCCAGCGATTCCTGGCACCGTCGAAATGTAAATCGGCAATTCCCCGGTTGTATGGGACAGCCGTACCCCGCAGGGCACTCCTCTTCCCCTGGGCACCGTAGGCAAAGGGGTGTAACAGCCCCTCGCCGCTCACCAGCATGGCGAGTCCCCGATGGTTTTCACCCACCGGATTGACTTTGAGTACCAGGGCCGGGACTTTCAGGTTGCGGGTCATAACAGTGTGATTATAACAGGATTTTCTCTCCGATGATGCCCAGCAGTAATCCCATATCAGGAGCGATGTTTTGGAATATGAGATAAATAATGCCTACTTCATAATGTCTCTTTACGTCTGTCTCTCCTGATCGGCACCTATGAAAGAAGCCAGCGTCTTAATATAGGATTCAAATCCCTTTCGGCCCGAATCCGTCAATGTGTAGGTGGTCCGTGGTCGACGCCCCCGGAATCCCTTCTCCATCCGGACGTATTCCGAATCCTCCAGTTTTCTTAAATGTGTGGCCAGATTCCCCTCGGTAGCACCAATGAGTGATTTCAACTCATTGAAATCCAGGGTCCCGCCCTTCACCAGAGCCGACACCACCGCCAGTCGAATCCGGGAATGAAAAATCGCGTCCAGATTTCGGTAATCAAGAGGTTCCATGCCGTTCCCGCCGGTAAATCCGGGTAAGGATTATGCCCGGGATCAGCCCCAGGGGAATGGTGGCGAACCCGAACAGCAGGGCTGCCGGCCGGAATGGGAGCCAGAGACCCAGGGTCCCGAAAATGAGCCAACCTGCGGCGATGGCGTACATCCACCGCATACCGCTGAATGATGCGTCCACTGCATGAACCATAGTGAGCAACAGTCCCAGTACAAAAAGGGACTCAGTCAACGTAAGCTTGGCGAAACCCCAACTCACGATCATGGTGGTAAGTCCCGTCACCCCGAAGAGAATCCATACGGTGTTATAGAGCCGGGACTCGGACCGCATAGACTCCGCTGCCTCGCCATGAGACCGGCGCCAACCGGTAACAAAGCAACACAATACACCAGCAATCATACCGACGAGCCAGACCGTACCGATCGTCCCTTCCCGCCCGGTGAATCCCAACCACCAGGTGAGGGCCGTACAAGCCGGGATAACGGTTCCCCAGATGATGTAATAGATACCGTCGATGATGTTGTGCCGCCGGACATCCCGCATAACACTCCGAATGTATTCCAGATTGCTTATAGCCTGTTGTTCATCCATTTTTTTCTCCTACAAATAACAGTGTAATACAATATACTTTGTTTTACAAATTTTATTTTTATTTTTATTATAACAATGGATTCTTCACTTTTTTCGCCAGAGATCAACAACAGGGAAATTCCGTTTGCCGAGCCCACCCTCAAGTCGTATTTTTAGAGGGGAGAGTCTTCCATGTCAGACGTGAATAAAAACGAAAACGAAAATCAGGTAATCGCCGCAACAGAGGCGCTGCCCAACCATATTTATATCGTACCGCTTCAGGGGAAACCGATTTTCCCCGGGATTTTCACACCAATCATGATTACAGGAACCGAGGACATCGCCGTCATCGATAAAGCGATGGAAACCCACAAGGTGGTGGGTCTGGTACTGACAACCGATCCGGGTGCCGAATCCCCCGGCCCTGATGAATTGCACCGGATCGGGACAGCTGCAAAGATTGTCAAACGCATCAACCTGCCCGACGGCGGTATTAATATCTTCATCAGTACCCTCAAGCGCTTCCGTGTCGCCAGGATTCACAACGAAGTGAGCCCCTACTCGGCGGCGGTGGAATACCTGGACGACGATTACGACCCCGAAGATAAAGATCTGAAAGCCCTCACACGAGCCCTGCTCACCGAGATGAAGCAGATCAGTGAGGACAATCCGCTGTTCTCCGAAGAAATGAGGCTGAATATGGTGAACATCGACAATCCCGGAAAGATTGCCGATTTCATTACCAGCATCCTTAACGTGGATCGGGACAAGCAGCAGGAAATACTTGAGACCATGGATGTAAAGAAACGTATGGAAATGGTGCTCATATACATCAAGAAAGAGCATGAACTGGTGAAGATCCAGAAACGCATCACCGGGGAGATCAACGAAAAAATCGAAAAAAGCCAACGGGATTATTTCCTCCGGGAAGAACTCAAGGCCATAAAGAAAGAGCTTGGGGAACCTACAGATGCCCGCTCCAGCGAGTATCAGAAGTTCAAGGAGGCCATCGAAGCCTTCGCTTTCGAAGGAGAAATCGCCGAACAGGTTGAACGGGAACTGGACAAATTTCAGGTGATGGAACCCTCCTCCAGCGAATACATCGTCACCCGGAATTACCTGGACTGGATTGTGTCACTTCCCTGGAACGAACCGGGCGCCGACAATATCGACATGGCCACAGCCTCCAGGATACTCGACGAGGATCACTTCGGACTGGAAGACGTGAAAGAACGCATCATCGAGTACCTGGCGGTGCGCAAACTCAAAGAGGATTCCAAAGGATCCATCATCCTGCTGGTAGGCCCCCCGGGGGTCGGCAAGACATCTATCGGCAAGTCCATCGCCCGGGCCATGAACCGGCCGTTCTTCCGCTTCTCAGTGGGAGGAATGAGGGACGAGGCCGAAATCAAGGGTCACCGACGTACCTATATCGGCGCCATGCCCGGCAAGATTCTCCAGGGAATGAAAATCGTCAA
>JAUVIY010000245.1 GCA_030592625.1 Spirochaeta sp.
AATGGAGAGGAAATACCCAGTACTTCAACCCCGGAATCGCGAAGGGCCCGGGCTACCGGAAGAACCCCATGGCCATAGGCATTGGCCTTGACTGCGGCACAGACCGAAGTTCCGGGGGGAATCACATATCTGATGCTATCGAGATTAGCTTTTAGGGTATCAATGTGAATGAATACCCGGGTGGCTCTGAAACTCTCCGCCATATTCCGTTTCCACCCCTATAGATTACCGCAAGTAGCCACCATCATGGCTTTGATGGTGTGCATACGGTTCTCCGCCTGGTCGTACACAACTGATTGGCGGGAACGGAAAACACCGTCTGTTACTTCCATGGAATCAAGATCGTGACTCTCTTTCACCGTGGTGCCGATTTGAGTGTTCGTGTCATGAAAGGACGGCAGGCAGTGCATGAAAAAAGTTTCGGAATTTCCGGTTTTATTCATCAGGGCGGTGTTCACCTGGTAGGGCTGGAGCAGGGTGATCCGTTCGGCGAGTTTGTCTTCTTCACCCAGCGACGCCCATACATCTGTGTAAACAGCGTCCGATCCTTTGACTCCCAAACCGATATCGTCAGTCACTTCGATGACGGCTCCGGTTTCAGCTGCCACCTGTCTTGAGTAGTTGACAATATCCTCGCTCGGGAACAGGGACGGCGGTGCAATCGCCGTGAATGTCATACCCATCTTGGCGGCGCCGATCATCAGGGAGTTCCCCATATTGTTCCGGGCATCTCCGATAAAGCAGAGCTTCATGTTCCGGAAGGGTTTCTTCAAATGTTCATGCATTGTCATCAGGTCGGCTAGAATTTGAGTGGGATGATACATGTCGGTCAGACCGTTCCAGACCGGAACCCCGGCGTGACTGGCCAGAGATTCAACCGTCTCCTGCTGATAGCCCCGGAACTCGATCCCGTCGTAATACCTTCCCAGAATCTTGGCCGTATCCTCAATGGATTCTTTTACTCCCATCTGGCTGTTGGTGAGAAATGTGACGTTTCCACCCTCATCAAAAACAGCAACTTCGAAAGCGCAGCGGGTACGGGTAGAGGGTTTCTCGAATATGAGGACAATGTTCTTGCCTTCCAGGGTACTTCCGCGGATACCGGAACGTTTCTTTACTTTGAGGTTCAGGGACAAATTTATCAGATAGCTGATCTCATCCGGAGTGAAGTCGCGCAGGGTCAGCAGGGATCGACCGTTGAGATTGATGGGCATGTGGTTACCTCCGTACAGGGATGATACCCTCAAGGTTGGGAACGGACTAGCCCGATTTCATGGTTTCTTCATGGCGCCCTAATCGGGGGCTTATGGTGTTGCCAAAGCCGCAGGATTTCGGAGAAAATACATTCAGGTAAAACCCTATACATTAACCACTTCTAAAGAAGGCGGGTTCGGCTCCAGTGAAAGTAAACATGAAAAGGATTCTGACCATAGCAGTAATTGTCCTCGGGATATTTCTGGTAACGTTTGTAACGGTTTTTCTTCTGACCCGGATTTCTGAAGCTTCTGAGAGATCAACACTTGTCGTCGCCTTTATTTCAGGTGGTATTGTGGCCGGATTGAGCCTGCCGGTCCTCATCTGGCTGTCCCTGAGGCCGATGAATCTGGATCAGTACTCGGCGTTTACACTTGAGGAGATAGATCTTGATGAGGACGAGCTCACCGAGGCGGTAGGTAACTGGATCTATGCCAGATACAAACTGCGCATGGAAGATGAGGCCCGTTTTCTGGAAGATGAAGACGGCAATGTCAGCTGTCGGGTGACCGTCAGGAAAGACTGATGCCGACGGAACCGGTCATTTCCGGGTTTTCGGCAGATTATTCCTGTAGAATGCCTGGTAATCCTCCGGGTTCAGGGCTTTCGAGAAATAGAACCCCTGGAACTTTGTAATACCGAATTTCATCAGCAGTTCAAGTTGCTCCATCGTCTCAACGCCCTCAACCACATTTGCCATGCCCAGTTCCGCAGTCATGGCAATCATCGCCTTGACGATTGAGCGGTCCTGTTGGCTCGTGGTGATGTCTGTTATAAAGTTGCGGTCAATCTTCACCACGTCTACCGGGAGCTTTCTCAGGTAGTTTACCGAGGAGAATCCGGTTCCGAAGTCGTCGATGGCAATCCTTATGCCTATATCCTTGAGCTTGCCGATTTTCCTGGCGGCCTCTTCGGGATCCTCCAGAAAACTGTTCTCGGTAATCTCTACCTGCAGGTTCTCAGGATTGATAGTCCGGTATTTTATTATTCGCTGGATTGAATCGATCAGATCGTCATCATTGAACTGTCTCGGTGAAACATTAATCGCCAGCTTGGAACTAATGTGGTCCGTATTGGTCCATGTTTCTATCTGAGCCGTAGCCGTATAAAGGACCCATTTGCCGATGATGATGATAAGGCCTGTTTCTTCGGCGATGGGGATGAATGTGTCCGGTGTGATAATGCCTTTTTCGGGATGCCGCCACCGGATCAGGGCCTCGGCGTCAATACGTTCGATAACCGGTTTCCCGTTTTGAATCTCATTTACCGTCACGATGGGCTGCATATTGATGAAGAACTGCTTGTTGATTTCCTTTAGCGACTGTTCTTCCAGGGCCTTGATGATGCTGTTCTGAAGCTCCATCTTTTGAACGACTTCATCTCTCATATGATTGGAGAAGAAAACATAATTTCTGTTATTTTTTTTCGCGTAAGTCAGGGCGATATCCGCATTGTTCAGGAGACTGCTCTTGCTTACCCCGTTTTCCGGAAAAAATGAAACACCGATGATGCAGTTGATGACGATGTGATAACCGGAGAAAATATGCGGATTGGAAACCTGCTGGTAGATATCTTCCAGAAGGGGCTTCAAATCGCCGGGAGTTCCCTTGTCCGTAATGAGCAGGATGAATTCATCGTCCCTGGTATGGTAGATGGGGGTTTCATCATTGACGAGTTCCTTCAGCCTAGAGCTGATCTGATAAATGATCCACTCACTGACCGAAGGTTTCAGGGTCTTGATGATGATATCATAGTTGTTGTCCAGTTTTATCAGGATCAGGGCACCCGGCGGCTGCTCGGTATTTTCCATGAAGGAACCGAAAAAATTCTGTAAATCCTGGTCCATTTTGTTGTGGTTGGCCAGACCCGTTTTCGGATTGATATTGATGCGCTGCTGAAGATTCTTCTTCCGCCGGTTCTGTTCATTGATGAAATGAAGCAGGTTGTTTACCTGGGATACGAGGGAATCGTTATGGCGGCGGATCTTTCGCAATTCGTCTCGTGCGCGCTTCAGATCGTCCCGCAGGTCACCGGGATCGTTGTCTAAGTTGAGTCTGTCAGTGACTTTCAGTAATCCCATCGTTAATCCATAGTATTGCAGGTTTTCGTTTCTTATATCGGTATGAATTCAAAATATCGGTATGAATTCAAATCAAACTATAGTTTATTATTGATGATGTGAAAATGCAAAACATCGATAATTCAATAATCTGGGCCCATAGGGGACGAAACCGAATCGCTCCTGAGAATACCATGGCGGCATTCCGATATGCGCTGGATGCAGGAGATTCCGGAATCGAGCTGGACGTCACACTTTCCGCCGACGGCATACCGGTCGTAATTCATGATGACAGTGTCAACCGGACAACCGACGGAAACGGATTGGTATCCGAGTTGAGTTATGAGACCTTGAACCGCCTGGATGCAGGTTCCTGGTTTGACGGTCGGTTCAAGGGAGAGCGTCTGCCGCTTTTGTTCGAAGTCCTGATAGAGGCCCGGGGATACGTTGTCGTCAATATTGAAATTAAAGCTACCGCTTGGCGCGAAAGGACGGAGATTGGAGTTGAAGTATCTGTTTTGAAGGTTATCAGGGACGCGGGTATGGACGATTCCGTTCTTGTTTCCAGCTTTGAATGGCAATCCCTTCGCCGTATCCGATCCCTGGATAAGGTTATTCCTCTCGGTGTTTTAGCCGGCCGGGGATGGGATCCCAAGGAAGTCACTGCATTTGCGGTTGAAATTGGCGCTTTCTCAATTCATCCGAATGTCAATGATTTGATCGAAGGAATGCCGGCTTCATATCGGGAATTCAGCGGTAAAATCTTTCCTTATACAATTAAGGATGCGGCCATGGGGGAGCGTGTTATTCAGAACGGGGCGGAAGGTTTTTTTGCTGACCTTCCTTTCGGGACCCCGGTGCGGGAATAATCCTTCGGGGATGTTCATTATCACTTGGGTGTGGGATTCGATTCGTGAATTTCTCACAAGTGCTTAAAGCTTTCAGCCGTCACTACTTCTGTAATTCATAAAGTCTTCCATTCCGCGGCAACCGACTTCAGGAATAAGTTTTTCAGGAAACGTATTGACGAAAAATTGGTGGGAGGGTAAATTGCTCTTCGCGCTATGACGTGAACGTCGAAGTGCAACCGACGGTCGGTTCAGAGAAACCGGTTTTAAGGTTCTTTTACAGATATCGGGATCGTTTCTGAAGGCTCAGCCATTAAGTTACGCTCCTGATAGTGGAATAGGGAAGGGAAGAAAGAGACCA
>JAUVIY010000237.1 GCA_030592625.1 Spirochaeta sp.
CCGGAAAGCCGTGGAGCCCTAAGTCTGGCTGCTCGTGAAAAACTGGACAATCTCATATTCATAGTGAACTGCAACCTTCAGAGACTGGATGGACCGGTCAGGGGTAACGGCCGCATCATTGATGAACTGGAAGGAGCTTTCACTGGTGCAGGCTGGAACGTCATCAAGGTAATTTGGGGAACCGAATGGGACGACTTGATGAAAAAGGACACCGAGGGTGTCCTCTTACGGAAGTTCGCATCCATGGTGGACGGTGAATTTCAGGATGTCCGTTCCAAGGGTCCTGAGCACTTGAGGAAGACTTTCTTTGAATCCGATCCGAAGATTGCAGATCTGGTAAAAGACATGAGCGACCGGGATCTCTGGCAGATGACCCGGGGCGGCCATGATCCGAGAAAGATATACCCCGCCTTTGCTCAGGCCATGAAGGCCGACGGTGTTCCAACCGTCATTCTCGTAAAAACAGTCAAAGGTTATGGCATGGGCAAGGCCGGTGAGGCCTCCATGGGTACCCACAGCCAGAAAAAGATGGATATCGAATCCCTGGTGGAGTTCCGTGACAGATTCAACATTCCCCTGAAAGACGAAGAACTGGAGAAGCTGCCTTTCATCAAACCTGCCGATGACTCGGAAGAAATGGTGTTTATAAGACGTCAGCGAAAGGAGCTCGGCGGGCCCATACCGGCCAGACGTTTTGATCCGCCTTCCCTCCCCATACCACCGATAAGCGACAAGATTTTCAAGAGCGCCACCGAGGCCACTGAAGACCGTGAAGTTTCCACAACCAATGCCTTCGTACGACTGCTGGCGGGATTGGCACGAGATAAAGAACTCGGAAAATACATTGTGCCTATCGTACCGGATGAAGCCCGTACCTTCGGGATGGAGGGTATGTTCCGACAACTGGGCATTTATGCACCCTCGGGTCAGCTCTATAAGCCCCAGGATGCCGACAGCATGATGTGGTACAAGGAGTCGGAAGAGGGACAGATTCTGGAAGAAGGAATCACCGAAGCCGGCGGGTTCTCTTCCTGGCTCGCAGCCGGTACCGCAGGATCGAACTACGGTATCCCGATGATCCCATTCTTCATTTACTACTCGATGTTCGGTTTCCAGCGCATAGGCGATCTGGCATGGGCTGCCGGTGATATTCAAGCCCGGGGTTTCCTCATGGGTGCAACCGCCGGCAGAACGACTTTAAATGGTGAAGGGCTTCAGCACCAGGACGGACACGGACTGCTGCTGGCGGCCACCTACCCCACCTGCCGTGCCTACGACCCGGCATTCGCTTACGAGATGGCCGTCATCGTCAGAGACGGACTGCAGAAAATGTACGCCGAGAGAAAAAATCTCTTTTATTACATCACCGTGATGAATGAAAATTATTCACAGCCCGCTTTACCCGAAGGAGTCGAGGAGGGAATCATCAAGGGTATTTACATGTTCCGAAAAGCCGGAAAGGGCAACGGACCGAAAGTACAGCTTATGGGATCCGGAACCATTTTCCGGGAAGTCATTGCCGCAGCCGACATGCTTAAAGCAGATTGGAAGGTGGAAGCCGATATCTGGAGCGTTCCGGGAGTGAATCAGCTCCATCGTGACGGAATGAAATGTGAACGGAAGAGCCTGATCAACCCCGAAGCCGAAGCAGATAAGCCTTATCTGACCGAAGTCCTTGAAGGACATGACGGACCGGCTGTGTTCTCCTCGGATTACATGCGGTCATATCCGGAACAGATCCGGTGTCTGATTCCCAATGCCCTGACGGTACTGGGTACCGATGGTTACGGAAGATCCGACAGCCGGGAAAAACTTCGTGATTTTTTCGAAGTCGACCGGCGATGGATCACCCTGGCGGCATTGAAGGCCCTGGTGAAGGATGGGTCCCTTGACGGCAAAGTTTTGTCCGGGGCCATATCCAAATACGATATCGATCCGGCCAAGCCCAACCCTCTGACGGATTAGGGCGGAGGTAGACATGACATTACAGGAAATCAGAGTACCCGATCTTGAAGGTTCCACCGATGTCGCCGTCGTGGAAGTCTATGTTTCCGCCGGTGATGACGTTCATGAGGAATCTCCTCTGATATCCCTGGAAAGTGATAAAGCCGTCATGGATGTGCCCTCGCCAATCTCCGGCACCATAAAGGAACTCAAAGTTTCCGAAGGTGACACGGTCAATACCGGCGATCTGATCGCCCTGGTGGAAACCGGCACCGCCGAAAATGCCGAAGTGGCGGTGAATGTAACAGAAACAACATCAACAGAGAACAAATCGCCTCAGACTGATACTCCGCCTTCGTTACCGCCATCACCGCCATCAGCCCGAACATCTCAATCCGAGATTCCAATCAATTCTCAACATGCGGGTTCCAAACATCATGCCACACCATCTGTGAGGGCTTTTGCCCGGGAACTGGGTGTCGAACTGGAACCGGTGAACGGTTCAGGACCCAAGGGACGTATCACCCGGGAAGATATAAACGCCCTGGTAAAAAGTGTCATGAGCGGTTCCGGGAGCTTTTCACTGCCGCCGATTCCCACGGCGGACTTCGGGTCTTTCGGAGAAATTGAAACCGAGGAATTAAGCAGGATCAAAAAGATCTCCGGTCCCCATCTTCACCGCAATTGGGTCGGTATCCCCCATGTCACTCAGTTTGAGGATGCGGATATCACCGATCTGGAGGCTTTCCGGAAGGAACTCAATACCGAAAACGCAAAGAGCGGCGGTATAAAGATCAGTCCGCTGATTTTCATCATTAAAGCGGCTGCTCAGGCACTCAAGGTATATCCGGACTTCAACAGCTCTCTCGGTACTGACGGTGCAACTCTCATTCGCAAAAAGTACTGCAATATCGGGATTGCCGTAGATACCCCCGGGGGACTCGTTGTACCGGTTATCAGAGATGCCGATAAAAAAGGCGTTTTTAAACTGGCGGAAAATCTTGGTGATCTCAGCTCCCGTGCCCGGGAAGGCAAACTGAAAGCCGATGAGATGAAGGGCGGCACGTTCACCATTTCCAGCCTCGGTGGAATCGGAGGCACCTATTTCACTCCAATCGTCAATGCTCCGGAAGTGGCCATCCTCGGTCTGTCCCGGAGTGCCATGAAACCGGTTTGGGACGGAACTGAATTCAAACCCCGTCTCGTTCTGCCATTCTCGGTATCATATGATCACCGTGTCATCGATGGAGCCTCCGGCGCCCGTTTCGCCGCTTACCTGTCAAAACTTATCGGCGATATGCGCCGGGCATTGCTTTAAGATTATGGAGGAAATATGTCAGAAGTCATTCAATGTGAAGTCGCCGTCCTGGGAGGCGGCCCCGGGGGTTATACGGCCGCCTTCAGAGCCGCCGATCTGGGTCGAAAAGTTGTCCTGATTGAAAAGGAAGAGAGGATCGGCGGAGTATGCCTGAATGTCGGCTGTATTCCTTCCAAGACTCTTCTTCATGCGGCGGAAATTATCGAAGAATCGGTTGAAGCGGAATCCTACGGCATTGTTTTCGCCGCACCTGAAATCGATGTGGATACCTTAAGGGGCAAGAAAGACGATATCGTCGGAAGGCTTACCGGTGGCCTCAAAGGGCTTGCCAGGGCCCGAAACGTGATAATCGTACAGGGCAGCGGAAAATTCACCGATACCGGGACTATTACCGTAGACGGCCCGGATGGCACAGTGAATATCAAATTCGATAACGCCGTAATCGCCGTCGGCTCCCGACCGCTTATGCTTCCTTTTCTGCCGAATGACGACGAGCGGATATGGGACTCAACGGACGCACTGGCACTGCCCTTCATTCCGAAGCGCCTGGCCGTACTGGGCGGCGGAATCATTGGTCTGGAAATGGCCCAGGTATATGCGGCGTTAGGTTCGGAAATCACCGTCATCGAAATGCTCGATCAGATTATTCCTACGGCTGATGCCGATGTGGTTCGCCCTCTGGCGGCCAAACTGAAGAAAAAATACAAGGCCGTCTACACATCAACGAAGCTCACAGCAGTGGAAGCGAAGAAGGACGCATTGCTGATCAGCCTGGAGGGTGACAAAGCTCCCGAATCAGTCGAAGCGGACGCCCTCCTGATATCGGTTGGGCGCCTGCCGAACGGAAAGGGAATCGGCGCCGAAGATATCGGTATCACCGTTGACGAGAGAGGTTTCATCCCGGTGAATGAAAGGCAGGAAACCGGTACAGCGGGTATCTACGCCATCGGTGACGTCGTCGGTGATCCCATGCTCGCCCACAAGGCCGTTCACGAAGGGAAAGTGGCTGCCGAGGTGATATCCGGACTCAAGAGTGCCTTTACCCCTATAACCATCCCGTCGGTGGCCTATACCGACCCGGAGATTGCCTGGACGGGATACACCGAAAAACAGGCTAAGGCCGAAGGCATTTCATACGAGAAAGGCGCTTTTCCCTGGGCGGCCAGCGGCCGGGCTCTGTCGGCGGACAAAGGCTCCGGTATGACAAAAGCCCTCTTCGACTCCGAATCCGGACGCATCATCGGCGCCGGTATCGTGGGAGCCCGGGCCGGGGATCTCATCGCCGAGGCCACCCTGGCCATTGAAATGGGAGCGGATGCGGCTGATATCGGGAGCACGATCCATGCCCATCCGACATTCGCCGAAACCCTGGCCTTCGCTGCGGAAATGGTTGAGGGAACCATTACCGAC
>JAUVIY010000421.1 GCA_030592625.1 Spirochaeta sp.
ATTTCCAGTGGAAGAAGGAAGTGTGTATAGAACGACTTCGACGTAAAGATAATGATTGTTGAGAAAACGAATGAAATAATTACCAGTATCCAATTGAATTGTTTCCGAAAAAACATGGGATAAAGGTTGTATGGATAAAGGGTGAAAATCGGGGCTGAAAGTGCAAGAGACAGATAGATGAATTTGGTCCGGATTTCACCGCCCCAATCCGGAAAAATGGAAAGTAAAACCATCTCGTTCTTGAAACCCGAGAAAAAGAACGCAAGGAAACAGAGTATGGCCATGAACAAAGGCGCTCTCCGTTTTCTGTCCAGGAAGAACAGGGTAAGCTGATGGAGACCCATCAGCAGCAAACCGCCGAGGGCTATGGCATCAATCGCCAGCATAAGCTCCCGGGTTTTGAGAATATCCTTATACGATCCGATATGAATCGGCCGGTTCAATCCACCGTTTACATTGTGGTAGTTCGAAATGCTGATTGTCAGGTTGAAGCTGTCACCACATCTGGAGAGAGGGTATATAAAAATCCGGTTTCCCGGTTTTGATAACGACTCTTCCGGATTCACTTCACCGATCCGGGCAATTCTTCGACCATCAACGAAAATATCAGCGTTAGGCGTGATACTGAGGAATTTCAGGGCAAGCGTTCCGGATTCATAAACGGAATCCGTCAGTATTCTCAGGCTGTATGTGGCGACACCCCGGGGGGTTATTACCGAGTTGATTTCACCCAGATCATCCCAATAAGACGGTACTTCAGTGTAAAGTTCCGGAATTCCCTCGATAATGGCCTCGTAATTCTCCGGAGTGACTGCTGTATCCCAATGAAATTCCCACTCGCCTGCGAGCATAAATGGACCATCGGTCTCCAGATCGTATCCCCGCAGATCGATGATACCCTTAATCGCCAGAGGTTCACTCTGACCGGTCTGGGCCGAAATTCCCCCTGATGTGGTAGCTGCCGACGCCAGCAACAGAATAGTAAGTTTGAAAAAACGGTGGGGCATCAGCCTAATACTTATTCAAATATCGGTACAGGTCAACGAAATCATTGTTCATTAGTCGATCCCGGAATTCCGATTCAAGCAATTGGCGATTTCTTTCAGTTATTGAATATATGGGTGTAGTTGATATTCACTCCGAAGATCCTGTCGTGAATGCCTGTCTATCGGTATTTGGCATTCCCTACCCTTTCCCCTGGCAGCGCTTGATAATCGCAGCTGTTCTCGATGCTGTTCTTCCGAGTTCTGATGGGACAGAACCTGAGAAACTCCGACAGATCGCTGTACTGCCCACTGGCGCCGGAAAGAGCCTCTGCTGGATGCTGCCGGCGGTGCTTATCGGCGGGGTTACCGTCGCCGTGTTTCCCCTCCTGTCCCTGATGACCGATCAGAAACGGCGTCTGGAAGAAGTGGGAGTCAAATCGGTGACCCTCCGGGGAGGTTTGAGCCGGGAAGAGAAAAAGGTTATCTGGGCCGCGCTGGAAACCGGCAGAGTGAAAATCGTTCTGGCCAACCCGGAAGTACTCCAGACGGCTTCAGTCGCCAAACGTCTCAAGACACTCAATCCGCAATTTCTCGTTATTGACGAAACTCACACCGTCAGCCAGTGGGGAGAGAGTTTCCGGCCCGCTTGTGCCGAAATGGGAGGCCTTGTGGCTGATTGGAATCCCCGGGCGGTCCTGGCGCTCACCGCAACCGCCGGTCCTCATATCCGCGAGCGACTCACCCAACTCCTTTTTAACGGCGAATCACCGTCCGAGGCCCTGGCTGATCCGGACCGACCGGCGATTCGATACGGGGTGATTCCTGCCTTGAGTCGGAATCATGTTCTGGTACGGTTGGTACGAGAGGAGCCGCATCCTCTCATCATTTTCGGCCCGACCCGTTCATCGGTTGAAAAGGCGGCCCGGCTGTTACGGTACCGTCTGGGGGATTCAGAAATCCGCTTCTATCATGCCGGGCTTTCCAGGGAGGAAAAAGGGCGGCTTGAAAAGTGGTTCCTGAACAGCAATGACGGTGTGCTCTGTGCGACTTGTGCGTATGGGATGGGCGTTGATAAAAAAAACGTTCGTACCGTTGTTCATCTGGCGCCACCGGCTTCTACGGAAGCCTATCTGCAAGAATCC
>JAUVIY010000287.1 GCA_030592625.1 Spirochaeta sp.
AGGATATCCGGTCCCACTTCAAGCTCGACGATGAGTACGTCCAGAGTGTCTTTCTTACGCACGACAATGCGGTAGTTGTTACCGGCTTCAGGCACCTTCATCACCACATCCTCTATCTGAGAGGGAAAGACGTTGACACCGTTGATGATGAGCATATCGTCGGTACGTCCCATCATGCGGTCCACCCGGCGGGACGTTCGGCCGCAGGCGCAGTTACCCGGCAGGATTCTGGTAAGGTCTTTCGTTCGGTACCGGAGTATCGGTGAGGCGTGACGGATGAGATTCGTAAGAACCAGCTCCCCCACTATTCCGTCTTCCACGGGTTCCAGGTTGTGCCGATCTACGATTTCGATCCGATAAGCATCTTCCCAGAGATGCATACCGCTCTTCTCGATACATTCAAATGCGACGCTGGGTCCGTTCATCTCCGAGAGCCCGTAGGAATTGTAGGCATCAATACCGAAGACGGTTTCAATTTTACGGCGAAGGTCTTCGGAATGGGGTTCTGCACCAATGAGAGCTTTGCGAAGTTTAAGATCCGAAAGTTTGATACCCATGTTGTCCATCTGTGCATGCAGATGAAGCATGTAGCTGGGCGTAGCATGGATGACGGTGGTGCCGAAATCTTTCATCAGCATGAGCTGACGTCTGGTATTGCCACCGGAGGAAGGGATAACAAACATACCCAGCTCCTCGGCACCGTAATGGAGCCCGAGGCCTCCGGTGAAGAGCCCGTAGGTCATCATATTCTGAAAAATGTCTTCAGGACCGCAGCCGCAGGATCGGAGCGATCGCAGTGTGAGATGGGTCCAACGGTTCAGATCGTCACGGTCGTAAAAGATAACCGTCGGTTTCCCCGTGGTGCCGCTGGATGCGTGCATACGCACCACTTCTTTCTTATCTACCGACAGAAGGCCGTAGGGGTACGTATCCCGAAGATCATCTTTGGTGGTGAATGGGATTTTATTCAAATCATCCAGAGATTTCAGATCCTCCGGATGTTTAATTCCCACACCGCCCAGTCTCTCCTTGTAGAACGGAGTATCCAACGCGACGGCAATAACCTTTTTAAGGCGAAGCAGCTGCACCGCCTCAAGAGCCTGCCGATCGAGAAACTCGATATCCTGTGGTGAGTAAACCCTCATGAATCCCGGCCCGAACGGAACGCTTTGATGTTCATTTTCACGATTTCATCACCTTTTCGCGAAAAGAGAGAAGTAATTGCCGATTCAAGAGTCTTTTGCGAAAGAGGCAGAAACGTCGATGCGGCTCCTACCATCACCATGTTCACGGCCCGCCTGTTTCCGGCGTCTTTCGCCAGGGCGCCGGCATTCACCAGTCGGGAGTTCGGAAGGGATTCCACCCGTGAAATGACGGTTTCCAATGCAGGGTAATTCGGTATGTTCTCAAAAGCCGCCGCGGCGCTGACACAAATACCATCGGGTTTGAGATATTTGGTATAACGGAGGGCTTCCAGTGGTTCCACGGAAAGGATCATGTCCGCCCCGCCACGGGGAACCAGATCTCCGGGTATCATGTCGTCGGATAGCCGCAGGTGACTCATCACGGCACCACCCCGCTGGGCCATACCGTGAACCTCGGACTGTCGGACATGAAGGCCCTCGGATGCCCCAGCCGCAGCAATAGCGGCGGCCACCGATAGAACACCCTGTCCGCCGACGCCGCAAAGTATGATATCGTACTTCATTTCGCAGCTCCGGCAGCCGCATTTATTTTTTTGCGCAACGTCTCCACACATTCCCTCACCGTGATGATAACCGATGGCCCGTCGTATGCCAGCTCTTTCTTCAGGATGGCGACATTCTCGTTATGGACTTTCTTCAGGGCGTCAACCACATGGATATGGGATTTTTCAACGCCAAGACCCTCGATGACTCCGGGCAATCGTGCCGAGGCCAGCATAGTTTCCTGCCCGCCTGTCATGGCTACTGTGCTGTTATCCACGATGATTACCGTAACCGCCGCCTGATCGGCAACACAGTCCACGAGTCCGGTGAGTCCCGAATGGTAGAAAGTGGAATCCCCGATAACCGCCATCACATTGGGATGACCGGCTTCAGCCGCACCCTTGGCCATGGAAATCGAAGCACCCATGCATACAACCGTTTCCGGAACTTCCAGCGGGGGAAGAACGCCAAGCGCATAGCAGCCGATGTCCGATGTGACGATTGATTGCTCCAGGTGCTCCACTACCTCTTTGATAAAGTTGTAGGAATCCTCATGAGGGCATCCCCTGCATAGCTGGGGCGGTCTCATGGGCAGGGCTCCCGGATCAAAATCCAGGGCCGGACGGGCCGGCAGGCCCAGGGCTTCCCGGATGTTGTCCGGATCCAATTCACCCTGTCTCACAACTTTACCGTTGAGCTTGCCGTCGATGGGCATGCTATCGCTTCCGATACCCCGAATGTATCGCTCCAGAAAGGGCATTCCCTCCTCAAGGATAAGCAGTCGGTCCGAAGAGTCCATCAGTGTGCGGATTTTCCGTACAGGCCATGGAGACTGACCGATGTGAAGATGGTTATAGGAAACGGAGATTTCTCCGGCGTTTTCATCGAAATAGTTCCGGGCCAGGCCGGTGGTGATGACACCGAGTTCACATCGGCCGGAATCCACAGCGGTTTTCATCGTATTATATGTCGATTCTTCGCTGAGGAAGATCATTTTTTCCTGTTTCCCGATGAGTTCGGTATAACGGCGACGTGCCCGGGCGGGTAGAAGAGTCCATCCGGCGCGTCCATCGGCCTTGTTCAGCTTATTCTGATAACGGGGCTCCGAGGATTTAATAGCCGCCCGGGAATGTGACAGACGTGTGACAA
This sequence comes from Spirochaeta sp., assembly GCA_030592625.1. Lineage (GTDB taxonomy): Bacteria > Spirochaetota > Spirochaetia > DSM-2461 > DSM-2461 > UBA2779. The sequence continues at coordinate 2,838 of JAUVIY010000287.1, forward strand.
GGCGGATCATCACAGGAACCGACAGTTCTTCGGAAAGGTCGAAAGCACTGCGGGTCATGTCATAGGCTTCCTGCTGACTGGTCGGTTCCAGGCATGGAATCATGGCGAAATCGGCAAAATAACGGCTGTCCTGCTCATTCTGACTCGAGTGCATACCGGGATCGTCGGCCACTGCGAGAACCACGCCGCCCTTGATGTCCAGGAGGGCCGCATTCATGAAAGGATCGGCGGCCACATTGAGGCCGACATGCTTCATGGTGATAAGAACCCGCCTGCCGCAGAAGGAAGCCCCCAGGGCTTCCTCGAAAGCCGTCTTTTCATTACTGCTCCAATGGGCCTGATGAACATCGTCACCGCCGGTTTTGGCGGCTTCAAGCAGGAATTCCATAATTTCGGTGGAAGGGGTGCCCGGATAGCCGTATGCGGAACTCAAACCCGCATGCATGGCTCCGAGAGCGACGGCTTCGTCGCCGAGTAGCGCTCTATCACTCACTGTCTATGTCTCCTTGAAGCTGAAAAGCTTGTTGAATGCAAGCCTATTTTACCGCGATACCTCCGTTAGTGGGAGACTGAATTCAAAAAAACCTTGACCGATGAGTATTAAGAAGTATACAGTACCGACTTAGTGGTCAGTTTCCGACTGATCCGTCGGTTTCTCGAAATCCGAGACTGATAGCACCTCAATAGTGAGGAACAAAAGGGAGAATCCTGAAAATGAAACGAATCCTGATGATCTTGCTGACCTTAACCATGGTTGTGTCCATTTTCCTTACCGGTTGTAAAGAAAAGGAAACGGAAACTATTAAAATCGGAGCCATTCTGGCTGTAACCGGTGGGGCCTCATTCCTCGGTGCACCAGAGGCTAAAACCCTGGAAATGCTTGCCGAACAGATTAATGCAGACGGCGGAATCAACGGCAGACAGATTGAATTGATTATCAAAGATTCAGCCGCCAATCCGGAAAAAGCCATCTCCTTTGCCAAGCAGCTGATTGAAGAAGAACAGGTTATTGCCATTATCGGCCCATCAACCAGTGGTGAAACCATGCAGATTAAAGACCTCTGTGAAT
>JAUVIY010000279.1 GCA_030592625.1 Spirochaeta sp.
AAGTTGAAGGTTGAGGGTTGAAAGTTGAAGGTTGAGGGTTGAAGGTTGAGGGTTGAGGGTTGAAGGTTGAAGGTTGATTTATAGTTGTTGTGCTATCCTTGGGTAATTAAAAAGCCAAAGCTCCGGGAAATGCCACCACCAAAAGGTCAAATTTCAGAAATCTCCACAAAAGCTGCCAAAGAAATCACTACAATTAAGTAGTGGAAAGCATACAAGTACGAGAAAAAAAACTGGGAATCGCCGAAATCTTCAGTATAGCGACCGGAGCCATGATCAGCTCCGGGCTGTTTGTACTCCCGGCAATTATATTCATCAAAGCCGGCCCCGCTGTCGTAGCCGCATACCTGCTCGCAGGTGCAATGATGATTCCATCTCTCCTGGCCAAAGCGGAACTATCCACCGCTATGCCGAAATCCGGTGGGACCTATTTCTTTGTCGAGAGAAGCCTGGGGCCCCTGCTCGGTTCCTTTGCCGGTTTTGCCGGATGGTTCAGTATCGCGTTGAAAGGAGCATTCGCACTGGTGGGTATCGGCACATTCTGGACTTACATCAATCCGGAAGCCGGACCGGCTACATTCAAAATCGTCGCCCTCTGTTTCGTTGCCGTATTCACTCTGATCAATCTCATGGGAGTTCAAAGTTCCGCGAAATCCCAGGTGATCATGGTAGCGGTACTGCTGGTCATACTCGCAGGCTACATCATCATGGGAGCTGCAAGGGGCGAAAGAACACCTTTGGCCGACTTCATTCCCCGGGATTTCAACAACCTTTTCCTGGTGGCCGGAATGGTGTTCATCTCATTCGGGGGACTCACAAAAGTCGCAGCTGTAGCCCATGAAGTCAAAGATCCCGGTAAAACACTGCCCAAAGGTATGTTCCTCAGTTTCACAGTCGTCATCATCATCTATGTACTGGCCATCGGAGTCACTGTCGGACTACTCGACGCCGATACATTCAGAAATACCCTGACGCCGCTCTCAGAAGGCGGGGCGGTTATCGCCGGCAGGACCGGTGCCATAATCCTGACTGCGGCCGCACTCATCGCCTTTGCCACAACCGCCAATGCCGCCATACTCGCGGCTTCCCAGAACCCCGCTGCGATGGCTCGGGACGGACTGCTTCCCTCGTGGCTGGGGAAAACCAATGCCAAAGGTGTACCTGTACCGGCCATCCTCATCACCAGCGTATTCATGGCTCTGGTAATTCTGCTTCTGGATCTTCCCAACCTGGTTAAAGCGGCCTCAACAATGAAACTAATCCTTTTTCTGCTGGTAAATCTCTCCCTCATCCTCATGCGGGAGAGCCGGATTGTCTCCTACCGTCCCCAGTACAAATCGCCGATGTATCCGATACTCCCCATCATCGGTATACTCGTCTGCGGATTCCTGATTTACTCCATGGGGTCCATGCCTCTGTTGCTGGCCGCCGGTTTCTTTGTCATCACTACGATATGGACTATTTTTTTCCGGCCGGAAAAACCTAAAAGGGATTCGGCCCTCTTTCGGATTGTTGAACGAATGGCCGCACGGGAAATCCGGGGTACCCGTCTATCAGAGGAACTGGGAGATATCTTGAGAGAGCGCGACGGCGTGGATGAAGACCGTTTTGATCAGCTGATACGCAAGGCTATCGTCCTCGATCTTACCGGAAAGTTGACCAGAAGGAAACTTTTTGAAAAACTTGCCGGTGCTTTTTCCCTACGACTGGATACCGGCTATGAAGAGATACTCAGACGGTTGAACGAACGCGAAGAGGAATCCACCACTCTGATCGCTGACGATCTGGCCATCCCCCACATCGTCCTGGACGACGAAGAAGGATTCGAAATCGTTCTGGTAAGGGCTAGGGAAGGTATCGTCTACGATGAGGACCGCTCGGAACCCAAAGTTGTTTTCGCCCTGGCCGGTGCGGCAGCAGAACGGAATTTCCATCTTCAATGCCTGATGGCCATCGCCCAGATTACCAGAACTCCGGATTTCCAAGAACGGTGGACAGATGCGATTGATGAAGAGGAATTGAGGCTTCTGGTATTGCTGGCTGAGAGGAGTCGATAGGGAGCGATTCAATCCGTCAGAGTATTAGAGACCTACGGAATACTTTGGGCTCTGATAAACTGGGTTGAGGGTTGAGGATGGGCGACTTCATAACTTACCGCAACCCGTGAATATTCACAGATTGGCCTGAAACTTACTCAATTCTAAACCCCAAATCCTTTACCTCCTCCCGATACCGCCTTTCATCTCGGCGCCCGGCCTCTCCGGACCCGGACCGCTTCCCCCCCCTTCGTCCGCGCCGTATACTTTCCCACATGGCTGACGAAACAATCATTTTCTCCCTCTCAAGGGCAGGGAAACGCTACGGTACCAAGACGATTTTCTCCGAAATATCCCTGAGCTTTTTCCTGGGAGCCAAAATAGGCATCATCGGCGCCAACGGATCGGGAAAAACCACAGTTCTGAAAATCATGGCGGGACTGGAGACGGATTTCGACGGAGACCGGATGATGTCCGACGAGGTCTCGGTGGGATATCTGGCCCAGGAGCCGGACCTCACCCCCGGAAAAACCGTACGGGAAGTGGTGAGCGAGGGAGTCGGAGAAATTGCCGGCCTGCTGGCCGAGTATGATGAAATCAGTGAAAAGTTCGCCGAACCTATGGATGACGACGAGATGGAAAAACTCCTGGCCCGACAGGGAGCTGTCCAGGAGAAAATTGAAGCTGCAGACGGCTGGGAAATTGACTCTCGTCTCGACTTGGCCATGGAAGCCCTGCGCTGTCCCCCGGACGACCAGATTGTCGATCACCTGTCAGGCGGTGAGAGGCGTCGGACAGCTCTCTGCCGGCTGCTGCTCTCCCGACCCGATGTCCTGCTTCTCGACGAACCCACCAACCATCTGGATACCGAAACGGTCGCCTGGCTGGAACATCATCTCCACGACTATCCCGGCACCGTTATCCTCGTCACCCACGACCGCTACTTCCTGGACAACGTCACCGGATGGATTCTTGAACTCGATCGGGGCAAAGGGGTTCCCTGGAAGGGTAACTACCGTTCCTGGCTGGCTCAGAAAGATGAGCGTCTCCGTCTGGAAGGCAAAGCCGAAACCAAACGTCAGCGGAACCTGGAAAAGGAGCTGGACTGGATTCGCAGGGCAGGCCCTCAGAGAAGGCTTCGATCCAAAGCCCGGCTCAAGGGCCTGGATGCCCTCCGGGAGCAGGATGCCCAGGAAGAGGCCCGGGATGCCGAACTTTGGATTCCCCCGGGTCCCCGAATGGGCGACCTGATAGTTGAAACTCAAGGCCTCACCAAAGGATTCGACGAGAAGCTCCTGTTTGAAAATCTGGATATTAGAATACCTCCCGGGGCCATTGTCGGTGTTGTCGGCGCCAATGGAGCGGGTAAAACCACTCTGTTCCGTCTTATCACCGGGGTTGAAACACCGGATTCCGGCAGTGTGAAGATTGGCGATACGGTGAAAATCGCCTGGGCCGACCAGCTCAGGGAAGGTCTGGATCCCTCCCTCTCGGTATGGTATCAGATTTCCGGCGGCCGTGAGATGATTAACCTCGGCGGCAAGGATATCAACTCCCGGGCATGGCTTGGACGCTTCGGGTTTACCGGTAACGACCAGGGCAAAAAGGTCGGCAATCTCTCCGGCGGTGAGCGCAACCGGCTGAACCTGGCCCTGGTGCTTCAGGAGGAAGGCAATCTGCTTCTCCTCGATGAACCCACCAACGACCTGGATGTCGCCACCATTCGGGGATTGGAAGAAGCCTTGGACGCCTTCCCCGGATCTGCAATCGTCATCAGTCACGACCGCTGGTTCCTCGACCGGATCGCCACACATGTACTGGCCTTCGAAGGCGACGGACAGACATTCTGGTATCCCGGCGGCTGGACCGAATACGACGAGGACCGCCACAAACGCCTCGGCAAGGAAGCGGATATCCCTAAACGCCTCAAATACCGCAAACTCACCAGGGATTGAAAGTGACCTCTGTCAAGCTCAGCCCCGCGGCACTCACACTCATTTTC
>JAUVIY010000314.1 GCA_030592625.1 Spirochaeta sp.
CGCCACCTGCCGTGCATGATATCGGGGTGTCGCCCCGGACTTGTATGACCCTTCATGTTCCTCATCGATAATGATGAGCCCGGGATTTCTTAAGGGTGCAAAGACCGCGCTTCGGGCGCCCAGAACAAATCTGGCTTCTCCGGATTGGATCCGCCGCCATTCCGCAAGCCTCCGGGATGGAGTCAGACCCGAATGAATAACCGCAACAAGTCCGGGAAAGCGATGTTTCAGTCCCTCCACCAGATGATGGCTCAAGGCGATTTCCGGCACCAGGTAGATGACATCACGGCCTTCGGAAAGTGCGGCTTCTGCGGCCCTGAGAAATACTTCGGTTTTTCCGGAACCGGTAATTCCATACAGATAGAACCAGCCGCTGCGGAGTTCGTCGATTGAATCCAGAGCTGTCTGCTGATTGTCGGTGAGTTCATCGACGGCATCGGTCTCGTCCCCGTCGACCGATTCCGTCAGGTCCCGGCTTTCCCTTTTCCCGCCGGGAAGCATGGAGGACAGGGTCTCTCCCAGAGAGCACATGGTCAGTCCGGCAAGCCAGTGTGCCAACTCGAGTAGCGAGGGGCCGAAGAGAGGCTCGCTATCTACCTGGCCGTCGATGTCCCTGATTTTATCGGTATCCACCCCATCAGGCGGACAATCAGGATGACCGACCACCCAACCGGTAAGCTTCCTGTGACCGAGAACCGTTTTAACACGGCATCCGACGGGGACCGGATCCGCGGTTGTATAGGTGTAGGTATTACGGACCGGGAGATTAAATGTAACTTCCAGGTACAGCATTCCAGGCGGCCTTCAGACGTTGCAGTGATTCCCAAACCGGTTTTCGGAGACGCCCCGGATTTGCCAACACCTCAGCTGGTGTCCACAGAACGAGAGCCGGTACGGCCCCCCATGTCCAGTCGCGGCCCACAAGAGACGGGAAATCCGCCGGGTTACCAGTCAGGGCACCGCATGCGGCGGCTCCGAGGGCCAGGATGGCCCGGGGTTTGACTTCTTTGTACTGTCTTCTGAGGTAACCGGCACAGGCTCCTGATTCCTCGGGATGAGGAGGTCGTCCTCCAGGAGTACGGCATTTAACTGCGGGAGTAATGAAAGTATCCCTTCCGGTTTTAAGTTCCAGCGCGGTAAGCCATTTACCCAGATATTCGATTTCATACAAAGGCAGCGGGTTGTCGGTTTCCCCTGCCCCGACCGCCGGCGGAGCAGTGACAACCATGAGAGTGGCGCCGATGCTGCCGATGCCGGGCACGGTACTCTGACGGATCAGATAGAGATTGCAGTTCCGGCATCCGGCGATTTCACCGGCTATCTGCTGAAGTGTGGCGCCCCCAAAGGGGGTGCCCTCAGCAGGAGTGCTCTCAACAACACCCACATTGACAGCATCGGTAGGAACACCGAGATCTGATGAAGGGGTAAGGGGTTGGTTTTCGGACATTGGATGTGGTGTTTCATCCGGGGTTACCCAGAGGATCGGTAGAGTCGGCTCCTGATCGGCATGTTTTCGCCTGTAACCATGAGAAAGCCAGTCATCGGATTCCTGGAGTATGCGTCCGTACTCAGCGAACGCCTGTGTTCTATCCATAATTTACCTTCGTCAGAAACAATCCCCGAGCGGGTGCCGTCGGTCCCGCTTCATTCCTGTCACGGGAATCCAGTATGCCCCGCATCCGGTCTGCACCGCCACCCCGATTACCCAGATCGATCATGGTTCCGAGAAGGGATCTGACCATACGCCACAGAAATGCATTTCCATTGATACGGAACAGGGTTACCGGTCCTTCAGACAGGAAAACTGCGTGATTGATACGTCTGATCTTTGATTCATTTGTATCTCCGGCTGTGGCAAATGTTGAATAATCATGAGTACCGCAGATGACGGAGGCCATGTCATTGAGCTGGTTCACCGAAGGCATGCGTTTCACCATCCAGGCGAAACGTGCCATGTGAGCCGGACCCGGCACTCCATCGATCAGGCGGTATTCATACTGGCGGTCCAGTGCGTCGCGCCGTGAGTGGAAACTCATAGGCACTTCGATGCTGGAGAGAATCCTGACATCCCCGGGAAGCCGTGAATTCAGAGCATCACGAAATTTCTTCTCAGGGATATTGGATTTTTCGGTGAAAAAGTTTCCGACCTGTCCGGTAGCATGAACACCGGAATCCGTTCGCCCCGCTCCTGTGATAGAAACGGGCATGTCGTGGAGATCGGCCAGGGCCGTCTCAATAACGCCCTGCACGCTTCGGTCTTCACTCTGTATCTGCCATCCTGCGAAATCAGTCCCGTCATAGGAAACGACGAGCTTGATATTACGCCTCAACGGAGAGTTCCCCCAACTCCTTCTTGATTTTCTTGTGCAGTTCCCGCCCGAGATCAAGAAGAGCCGAAGGCTTGGATTTCGAAGATAAACCCATACCAACGATACGGGAAACCGCAGAGCGGGCTTCTTTCAGTGCGAAAACCCGGCGGGGCGAATCATCTCGCTGTCCATATTTAAGCATCAGGACGCCGAGGAGATAAAGAATGCCGTCAAAACCGAAATTATTATCCAGATCCGGTCCATGATGCGGAACATCTTCGATGCTTTCAGTGCCCTTACGTTCGCACTCCAGCAACTCACCATAAAAAAAGGAGGCTTTGCGCAGGAAGATTTTAGACATGTAATCGTAATTCTCGGCCGGCATGAGATTATGAAGATCTTTTGCGAGCCATCCGGCCCGGAGAAAAGACAGACCCCGCAGGAATGTCGGATTCGTACCCGGATCGCGATGTTCGTAACATAACGCGGCCAGTACATAGGAAGAAATGCCTTCTTCAAGCCCTCTATCCCCATCAAAATCCAGGTTCGGGAAGAACGGTTTTAAACAGTGCTTGCGTTCTCCGATGGTTTCTTCGATCCGTGAATGCGCTCTGGCTCCCATAATTTCGAAATGCCGGGGATAGGCGGCATACCAGCATTGGGGGCATACGGAAACCGGATATATCAGAGGATACACATCTCCATACTTCTGGGTAGTGAGATAAACCCGGTGAAGTTCATCGGTCAGATCTCCCGCGTTCATTCTTCCGCCACCGGTGAGAAGTTCCTCGCGTCTGAAGCTGTTGTTGCACACCGGACACACCGTTTCTTTTTTAGCCCTGTAAGTGACTTTTACTTCCGCCATTTCCCTTAAGCCTCCAGTATCACCTGTGCGGCCGCCAGGTTCTCTTCATGTGTGATGGAGATATGCGCTTTTACGGCACCGAGTCGCTTCATGGCATCAAGGGCGCTGCCTTCCAGAACAAGCATGGGTCGCCCATGACGATCATTTTCCACCTTGATTTCCTTTAGTGTCAGACCGGCGAACCCGGTTCCAAGGGCCTTGGCAAATGCTTCCTTGGCGGCGAAACGCCCTGCAAGGGAACGGGCCGCTTCAGCACCCCTGGACCTGATAACATCCAGTTCATCGGTATGAAAGAAACGTTGGCAGAGCAAATCGTCATCCAGCCAGTGAGCTATGCGTGATACCGCGACGAAATCAATTCCGATTCCCATTATCACGGTGAGGCCTCATCTTCATCCTCAGGGACCCTGACGACATTGATGGTCACTTCTCGGGGAAGGAGCTGCAGTACCGCCAACCCCGGTGGAATATCCATTTTCAGTGGGAGGACATATGTGCCCGGCCGGCTGATAACCGAACCG
>JAUVIY010000398.1 GCA_030592625.1 Spirochaeta sp.
ATTTTTTGGATCATTGTATCCATCCTTTTTCAGCTTATCACTACCACTGTAGGATTTCCATCTGTTGATTTTTTTGTTTAAAGGAGAAATAAGCTGCGCCAGAGGTTAATTCTTCTAGCGTTAATACCGAAAATCAAATTGATTATGACACAATATATAGTGCTTTTTTCGAAAAGTCCCTTGTCTTTTACCGGGCAGTCGGGGCAGAATGATTTTTTTGGGCAGTGTATTTTGCATCTGCATGGTAACGATAAATCCGGGAGGGGATGTGTCAGTAACCACGAAAAGTAAGTTTACGTTCAAACAACCGATAAGCGAAGAAATTTTCTCCAGGAAGTACATGCTTCACGGCGAAGAATCTCCGGAAGAGGTATTCCGGGGAGTTGCGGATGAAGTGGCTTCCGCCGAATCTGAGGGCTTGAGAAAAGAGATTTCCAATTGTTTTTACAATGAAATCATCTCCGGTCGCTTCATTCCCGCGGGCCGAATTCTGGCCAATGCAAGACCGACGAGTCCGATGAAGAACTATAACAACTGCTTCACCATTGATGTGGAAGATTCTCTGGAGGCGATTTACGAATCACTGAGAGAGGATGCCGTTATCAGCAAAATGGGTGGCGGAGTCGGTTTCGATATCTCGAAACTGCGTCCAAAGGGCGATACCCTCTCCCGGGGCGGCGAATCTTCCGGTGTGGTGAGTTTCTTGAGAATTTTTAATCAGAGCGCCAAAACCATCATGACCGGTGGTCAGCGCCGAAGTGCTCACATTGCATTGCTGGATATTTCACATCCCGATATTGAAGAGTTCATTACCGTCAAACAGGGCGACAAGAACAAGGAACTCACTCAGTTTAATATTTCGGTGAAAATCACCGACGAATTCATCTCGGCCGTCGAGAAGGATGGTAATTTCGATCTTTCCTTTGGCGGCAAGGTGTACAGAACCGTTCGGGCCAGGAATCTCTACGACAAGCTTGCAAAAAACGCCTACATTCATAACGAACCGGGGATTTTCAATGCGGACTCGGTTCAGCGCTACAACAACGGTTATTGGGCCTTCAAGATGGATCGGGTGAACCCCTGTGGTGAACTGGTGATGCCTCCCTATTCATTGTGCTGTCTGGCGGCCATGAACCTCTCGGCCTTCGTCACAGAGCCCTTCACCGACGGCGCCCGTTTCGATTTTGGTGGCTTTTCCGATTCAGTGGCTACGGGAATCCGCTTTCTGGACAATGTATTGGAAGTCACCGATTATCCCCTGGACAAGATTGAAACCTTTTCAAAGCAGTGGCGTCGGGTCGGATTGGGATTCACGGCTTTGGGAACCGCCATGAGTATGCTGGGAATCACCTATGGATCGGACGAGTCCATCACTTTCGCATCGGACATGTCCCGTACACTCAGGGACGCCAGTTACCGTGCTTCTTGTGCACTGGCCGCCGAGAAGGGAACGTTTCCTGCGTATAATTCGGAAAAAATCCTCGATGCCGCGTTTATCCGGAAACTGCCCGATGATATACGCCGGGAAATAGAGAAACACGGTCTTCGCAATATTCAGATGAATACCGTGGCCCCCACAGGAACCATCAGCCTTTCTGTCGGTCAGAACTGTTCCAGCGGAATTGAACCGGCTTTTGCCCTGCAGTACGACAGGAACATCCGGACCGGCAGGGGTGACGATGTGAAAACCGAAACGGTTTATGATGCAGCCTGGCTGGCCTGGAAAGATATTACAGGTAAAGAGAAAGCTCCGGACTGGATGGTAACAACCGTGGACATCAATCCCTATCGATCCATCGATTTACAGGCCGCCGTTCAGGAGAACGTCGATCATAGTATTTCAAAAACGCTGAACCTGCCCCCGGGCACCACTTTCGATCAGTACAAAGATCTATTCCTCTATGCCTACAGGAAAGGACTCAAAGGTTTCACTACATTCAATCCCGAAGGCAGCATGAAGGGCATCCTCGAATATTCGGAGAAGACTGAGGGCGAAACCATATCCCGGGATGCTGCTCCCTCCCGGCCTGCGGAACTGCCCTGCGATATACACAGGGTTAAAGTGAAGGGGAAGCAGTACATCGTTATTACCGGCCATTACAACGGCAGTCTCTATGAGGTGTTCTGGATCGATGTACCCGACGATCAGGAGGTGCGCATCAACGGCTATACAAAGGGTATTGTCCGGAAAGTTGATAAAAGTCGTTACGATCTGGTGATGGGGGACAAGAACCCCCGGCTGGTACTGGAGAATTTCACCTCGGTTTATGACACTCCCAATGCATCACTGGCCCGCTTCGTTTCCATGGCCCTTCGCCACGGCACCCCCCTGCAGTTCATTATCAAGCAGCTGCAGAAGGATACGCATTTTACCGATTTCGAGCGTGTGGCTGGACGTGTTCTGAAAACCTATATTCAGGACGGCGAGGAAGTAATTGCCGGTGAGAAGCGATGTCCCGAGTGCGAGAC
>JAUVIY010000320.1 GCA_030592625.1 Spirochaeta sp.
ATTTCCGAATGAACCAGGTACAGCGGGGTATTGCATCAAGCCGGGCCATTGGCAATCTCAGGGACGCTCCCGTGGATGCCGCTCATATAACCCGGCTGGATTCAGCCGGAAAACGTGTGGAACGGTACCTTGAAAATATCGACTATGTCCGGGGACGATGGTCTCAGGCGGAAGGTTACATGAACGAGGCGGTCACCATTGTTCAACGGCTCAGGGAGTTGTCGATACAGGGTGCCACGGGAACATACAGCAAGGAAAACCTCGGTTACATGGCCATAGAGGTGGACGCACTCCTGTCCGAACTTTCATTGGTAGTCAATGCCAAAGGCGGTGACGGCCAGTACCTGTTTGCCGGAGACGATGTTTCCACACCACCGTTCCTGATAGAAAACGGACGCATCCCCGGAATGAGTCGATCGGCCATAACCGGAATTGCCTATGCCGGAGACCTCTCTCGCAGCCGGATGGAGATAACCGACGGTCAGACCGTGGAAACTAATCTCGGGGGAAACGAAGTGTTCTGGGCCGAGCATCAACAGGTGTTCGGTGCCAATGATACCGAGGGATTCACAGTCAGTGAAACTAATCGTTTTCTCATCGACGGCAAGGAAGTCAATCTTGAACCCGGTGACAACATTCACAGTGTAGTGAGAAAAATCAATGATGCCGGGGCCGCCGTTAAAGCCTCTCTGGATCCGGTAACCGGCTCTCTCAACCTTGAGACGACAGTGCCTCACCAGATCTGGATCGAACCTGCCGAAGGTACGGCTCTGATCGATATGGGTCTGCTCACCGACACAGGAGGAACGCTGCCTCCATCCAATTGGCATGCTGATGCCGTCGTCACCGGCGGAAGCCTTTTCGACCAGGGTCTGGCCCTGCGGGATGCATTGCTGGAAGGAAATCATGACAGGGTAGGCGGCGCAATTGTCGGTGGCCTGGACAAAGGACTGGATTCGTTGCTGAGGAACCTGGCCGACCTCGGATCGAAAAATGAAAGACTTCAAATTACTACAAGGCGTCTGGGAGAAGAGATTGGCGCCATCTCGGATTGGAAATCCCGGTTGGCTGATCTTGATCTTTCTAGGGCCATTACGGAAATGAGTATGATCGAGTATACGCAGAAAGCCGCATATCAAGTGGCCGGCAGGATTCTGCAACCCACTCTGATGGATTTTCTGAGGTAATGCTGATGACTGTTGATACAAAGGCCTACGGCCCTGTTGAAATTGATGAGCGGCAGCAGATATCCCTTCCTCTCGGCCTCTACGGCTTTGAGGGGTTGGGAGACTACATTCTGCTGGATGCCCGGCAGCGGCCGTTTTACTGGCTTCAATCTCTTGAAGTTCGGGAAGTGGCATTCGTTCTCATCGATCCGAAGGTGATTCGTCCGGATTATGACGCGGAAATTAATCCGCGGGACTTCGAAGCTCTCGGCCTTGATGGTCCCGAAGATGAGCATTTCCTTCAGTTCGCCATAGTCACCATTCCCGAAGACCGTCAGGATATGACAGCCAATCTTCAGGGACCGATTATCATCAACAAGGAAAGCCGGGAGGGCCAGCAATGCATCTCCCGTAATGACAAATGGCATGTCAGACACAATATTATTGAGGAAATGGCGGCGGCCGGGAAAGACGCATGCTGATACTGTCACGTCGCAAGGATGAAAGCATCATCATCGACGGACGCATCGAAGTGGTTGTTGTAGACATCAAGGGCGATCAGGTGAAACTGGGTATCAAGGCTCCCAGAAACGTCAAAGTTTTCCGAAACGAGGTGTTTCAGGCGATACAGGCCGAGAACAAGGCTGCCGCGGCCGCCCCGGTCGATCTCCCTGTACTTGAATTGCCCGGCGAGAGCCGATAAACCTATTCGTCCGACAAACTGATAAAAATTTGGTTGAATTCTTCTCTCAGTTCCTTGAATACATCAACCAGTCCGGGATCGAAATGAGTCCCGGAGCCCGAGACAATGATTTTAAAAGCTTTCTCTTCGCTGAATGGCTCCTTGTAGGGCCTTCTTGTCCGTAAGGCGTCATAGACGTCGGCAATGGCGACGATGCGGGCCGAAAGGGGAATCCCGTTCTTTAGATGGTCTCCTTCAAGACCATATGGGTATCCGCTTCCGTCCCATCGCTCATGGTGGGACTTGGCGATTTCCTTTACCATCGGGTTTGTATGGGCATCAAGTATGAGAGCGCCGTTGATAGGGTGTTCCTTTATCACGTTCCATTCTTCTTCATTGAGCTTTCCGTTTTTCAGTAGAATTACTTCAGGCGTACCAATCTTGCCCACATCGTGGAATGCCGCGAGGATTCCGATGTCCTCGATAAAATCATTATCCACGAGACTCAATTGATCATCTTTCTCGTATTTCTTATACACCCATCTCATTTGTCCGGTGAGTTTTTCAGCGATAACACGGGAATAGGAGTTGACCCGTTTGATATGATTTCCCGTATCTTCATCCTTGAGCAGAGAAGCCTGGAGGATGCTGTCGAAATTCGCCCTGATTACCGCTTTTACCGATTCGGTGACATTGGTGATGACCGCCAGGTACCATTCGGGTTTACCGTCCTCGTCGTATTCAAGAGGGATTATATTGATTTCCGCAATAAATTGATGGTTTTCCCGTCCCCGGCCGGTTACTCGGCCATTCCAGCCGAAACCGTTTGCCGGTTCCCTCAGGGCTGAAATCAAATCTTCCCTTGATTCGCGTTCGGCGAATGTTGTGAAGAGCGCATGAAACGGGCGCCCACTGTATTCCAGTCCCTTGGTCTCACGAAAAGTCCGGAAGGCATCATTTCTCCAGCGGATGGTTAATTCTGAGTCCATAAGAATCAACGGCACCTTGAGGCGATTTTTCTGTATCAGCCATTCATTCGAGACACAGTTGAGTGAATCGACGGGAAGCGGATCGATACCAGCGACTTCCTCATCATCAATTACATTCAGGAGCTCCGCCTCAGTATCATCATTGAGGAGCTTGTTGTCACTCACTTGCCGCGTTCCAGTGCCTCTTCGGCTTCACTGAGACGAAGATAAACAGGTCCCAGATCAGCCGGATCGGGTCCCTCTGCTTCCAGGGCGGCAAGTGCCGCTTCTATCATGGCGATTCCCCGGCCCGATGCATGCAGGGGATCCACCGTAACTCGATCGAAACCGGCGGCTATCCCGGCATCAGGGCCGGTCACCAGAACCTGTTCTTCAGCCGGCAGAAACAACAGAAATTTCTCAAGTTCCGTATCCGCATCATCCCTGATGCGTTTCCCTTCCTGAAAAGCTGCGGCATAAACCCGTTTCTTCCGGGCGTCCATCACCGGTACGACGACTCCCGGCCAGTGTTCCCGTCCCGCAGCCAGCAAGGGCAGGGTGGGAACAGCTTTCAGGTGACAGTTGGCTCCCCTGGCGATACCCTTGGCGGTAGCCATTCCGATTCTCAGGCCCGTAAAAGATCCCGGTCCTGCGGAACAGGTTACCAGATTCAGATATTCAGGAGCGATGCCTGCCTGGTTCATAATCAGGGACACTGCCGGCATGATAGTTTCGCCGTGTTTGAACCCCCGATCCACGGTGAGTTCCAGGGTCTGCTC
>JAUVIY010000360.1 GCA_030592625.1 Spirochaeta sp.
CGGTTCGGTGGACTACAGACCCGAGCCCGGCAGCGGATCGGTGTTTCGGATACGCATCCCCTGTCGTAATGTGAATCCGGATGACTGATGACAAGGACTATCCCGACTATGAAGCAGGGACGGCCTACACTGCTCCGGGAGACCCCGAGGCCTTGCTCAAGCTGGCCAATATGAAGATGCCCTTCGGTAAGTACGCCGGGCGTTACCTGGTTGATCTTCCGGAGAATTATGTCCTGTGGTTCAAGCAGAAGGGTTTTCCCGAAGGTGAACTCGGGCGGCAGATGGCGGCGATCTGTGAAATCAAGGCAAACGGACTGGAGGATCTGTTACGGCCTCTGATTCAGCGTTGGTGGGCGGTCTGAACGGGCGGCGCCCTGCCTTTATGGCAGGGGCGATCCCGCCTCGCGCCAGCGTCTCAGCTCATCGAGGAAATTCGGGGTGAACGGTCCGGCGTCAGCCCCGCCTCCCGCCAGGAGGTCAATATCCTCCAAATCCCAGAAACGTCCATCAGAAATTTCACTCTCCTGGAGTCGGAAGGGACCATTCCAAAGCAGCATCCATGTCGTTATCATGGCGAGGCGTCCAGATTGTCCAGGACCGCCTTGATACGCAGTCCTGCCCGTCCGCGGTGGGAAATCCGGTCTTTTTCGGCGGCATCGAGCTCGGCAACGGTGCAGTCCCGGTCGGGCAGGTGGAAGATGGGGTCGTAACCGAAACCACCTGTTCCGAAAGGCTTGTCGGCGATGATGCCGCCGAAGGTCTCCTGGGCGGTGAATATACGGTATTCGTCGAGAATGAGGACCATGCAGCAGACGAAGAATGCACGGCGTCCGTCACCGGTCAGATGAGACATGTTCCGTAGCAGAAAATCGTTACGCTCCGGCGCTTCGAGTTCCCGGCCGGCTTCATTGCTGCCGTATCGTGCCGAATAGACCCCTGGTGCGCCCCCGAGGGCGGGAACTGAAATACCTGAGTCGTCGGCCATGACCGGTCTGCCTCCGGCTGCCTCCGCCAGAACCCCTGCCTTTATGAGAGCATTCTCCAGGTAGGTAGTTCCGATCTCCTCGGCATCGAAGCTTACGCCGATGTCAGACGGGATGAGGATGTGATGAGGGGCGAGTATGCGACTGAGTTCTTCTTTCTTGTGGGGATTTCCCGTGGCCAGAATGAGTTCCATTACTTATAGGAATTTAGCCGGAAGACCCGGGGCTGGTCCAGCTTTCCATCGAAAGCCATGTTTTTCGCAGAAAATGGAGACCTGAGGACACTGTTCCCGGCGGAACATCCAGCAACCGTCCGATATCCCGGTGGGAGGGAGCAATATTCATATTTCTGATGCTATGGCAGGCCGTCATGTACCGGTTTCTCCAGGTGTGTGCTTTCTTTTCCCATTGACCCTGCCGCTCGGAGTCAAAGGCGCCCTCAATCCTCTTTCGGGCGCCGTCGAGCTGATACCAGCATTCATTGCGCCGCTGCCTGAGCTTGTCCCTGCGGTTTATTTTCACCGAAACCATACTTCGGGCTTTTTCGGTTCGTTCATAAAGCCAGTCCGGATCGACATCCACCAGTCCGGCGATAACGGGAAGGCGATGATCGTCAACATCTGCTGCCCGGAGCAGAACGGCATAAAGGAGTCGTCTCCGGAGTATCGGATCTTTCAGCCTTCCATTCACCTCCAGTTCGAAAGGACAGTCTTCCGGGGATTCCAGGATGGTATTCTCTTCGGATGAATTAAAATCCAGCGGATCAATCTCCGATTTCCGTATGACCTGATCTTCTGATACTTCGACGGTCCAGCATTCATAATGCTCCCTGGTTGCCTGTTTCTCGGTAAAGGTTTTTATATACCAGTGCAGACTGCTGGAGAGATAGGTCTCGAAGCTGTAATCCGGCCGGAAGCGCCGGACCAGTCCCGGAATTTTCGGCAGGAACGAGAGAAAGAAGTCACTGCACCTGTCCTCGTCCCAATCGGTCCAGTTTCCCGGATAATCATAAACGTAGAGACTGATGCGGTCCGACAGATCGCTCCAGCCTTTTCCGGTTTCCTTGTAGGCCAGAATGGCCTGGGTGAGTGTTTCTTTCACGGCTTTCTCCTGGAAATTGATTCAGGGGCGAATCATTTTATTGCAAGAGGCGTGCCTACTTTATCTCCATGAAAGCCGCTTAGAGCTTCCGGTTTGATAAAGTGGTGAATCTGTTAAGTAAACAAGGCCGTGAAAAAACGACACAATTGTCAGTTTTTATTGCTGACCTCCCGGAGGGGCGAGTATCCGGGCGGCTAACACTGACTATGGCCGCCCCCCGATGGGAGCGGCCTGAATTATCGTCAGCCGGTGACGAAGCAGCGGATTCCCTCGTTCGGGAAGCTCAACCGCACCTCCTCCATTGCTTCCTCGATAACCGTCGCCTGGTTATCATCGCAGTAGATGAGAAGAATGAAATTCTCCTCGGGCCAGATATGGTCTCCCCGTTTGGGATCCGCATCCCCCCGGCCGTGGACACTTGGTATCTTGGTGAAATGGCCGGCCAACCCCCTGATTTCCAGGACGTCCATGATGTCCTGTTCCACCGAATGATTGGCAATAACTTCGACGCGTTTAAGGCCTCTCATGCTTCACCTCCTTCAGGCAGGGCCGCAGTTTCAGGGTCTTCACGGTTTGCCTGGACAATCCTTTTTGAGTCGTATTTCCGGTTCATCCGGGCATAGAGCATGGGAACCAGGAACAGGGTCATCAGAGTGCTCATTACCATACCGCCGACGATGGTCTGGCCGATAGGTCTTACCAATTCGGCACCCTCTCCGCTTCCGAAGGCCAGGGGCATCATTCCGAGAATCGTTGTGAGTGAGGTCATCAGAATGGGCCGCAGGCGGTTACCGCCGGCTTCGATGGCGGCGTCGGGGATGCTGTATCCACGGTCCCTCAAGAGATTCATATAGTCTACCAGGACGATACCGTTATTCACCGCGATACCCACCAGCATCAGCA
>JAUVIY010000427.1 GCA_030592625.1 Spirochaeta sp.
AAGGTGCGCAGGGCCAAGCTCTACTATATGCGCAACCGTATCGGAAAGAAGGCCACCAAGGTTAAAGAACTCATCAAGAGTAAGAAGCAGCGGGCCGACGGCTAGCCCTCCAGGGGAGTATGCCCGATCCCGTCCGCGGAAATTTCCAACTGTTCAATATCGTCGCCGGAGACAAATTGCGCTCCGGCGATATTATATCTGCCCGAATTCAAACCATTCTGCCCGATGGCAGGTTCAAACTTCTTTGGAACGGCCGAACACTGATGGCCAGAAGTCATCTTAATTTCCACCCGGGCCAGATAATCCGGGCCAGGGTTGAGCGGAATTCCGGCGGATTCTTTCTTCACCTTCTGGATTCAAAATTCAAAACCCCTCATGCTGCATCACCTCAGGCATCGACGAGAACACTCCTCTCGGCCGCTTTACTCAGGACAGGTCTCTCACTGCCCGGTAACTCGGAAGCGGTCAGGAGGGCAGCCCTGTTGACGCGTACAAAGGGCAGCCGGGTACGCATGGCCCGTCTCTATGCCGAGCTGTTGTCAAAAGGGTCTGATCCTACTGCCGATTTCCTTGAATCCGTCGATACGGCGTTTTCCGGTGAGGGCAGAGACCAGAGATCCGGAAGCTGGCCCCAACCACCTGAATCCGATGAACTCAAAGGTGAATTGACAGAAGAGGGAGACGATCCGGATCCTCTGATCAACCTTCTCAATAATGTATCCGGGCACAGGGATAACTGGATGTTCCGGCGGCTTGTCAGGCGCCTTGGTGAAGACGAAATCAGGATGGTCTGGAAAATCCGCCGGGGAATGGATCCTGCTCTTGCCCTGACGGTTTATGACGGCTCTCATACTTTTGAGTTTCTTATGGAAGGTCTGGATAAAACCCGACTGTCCGTATATGTCGACGATGATACGGAAATTGACGAAAAACTATGGAATTCTTTTCGTGAAAGCTTGGCTTTGATGAATGTCAAAGTAGATGATACAATTTTATCCATAACGAAGAGCGACGGTTTCACACCCGGTACCGGAGAAGCGGTCCGGGATTTGGAGGGATGGGAATGAGGGAACAGAAAGCTGCCGCATTAAAATATGAAAGCGGGGAGTATGCTCCCAGGATTCTGGCTCGGGGCATTGGTACAACAGCGGAAACCTTACGCCGGATCGCCGGTGAGAATGGAGTACCCATCGTAGAATCTCCCAATCTGGCCGACTCCCTGTCTCATCTGAATCCCTTCGATTACGTTCCTGAGAAATACTGGATTGCCGTTGCGGAAATCCTTAAATTCGTCTACGAAACCAGAGGAAACGATGAATTACATCAAAGTTGATGATCTGAAATCCGGACAAACGTTCACTCACCCGGTCTACATTGAAGACGACACTATTTTTATTCCTGCGGGTGTGCCTATCAGGGAGAAAGATCTGGAACGGCTTCGATCCTGGCGTATTACACAGGTTGAGACCGAGGGTGCAGTCAGAGATATGGATAAATTTGAAGGCGCCCCGGAAAATACGTGGGGACTCCCGGCCGACGAAGAACTCTTCACATTCTACAATAAGACAATCGACAAGGTCGATGATATGCTGACCCGGATCCGTAGTCTGGAACGGGTTACCGAGAAAGAAATTGAGGAAACGGTCTCTTCCCTCATCGAAAAAGTGGAGGAAAAGAGAGTTGATGCCATCAGGCTGGTCCTTACCAATAGTTCCAATGTAAAAAATCATGCCAAAAGCGCGGTAAACAGCTGTCTTCTGGCCGTTACCGTCGGCCTATCCCTCAATCGTCCGAGACATAAACTCTTCCAGCTGTGCAGTGGAGCTTTGCTCCATGATGTGGGAATGCAGCGTGTACCACAGGAACTCATCAAGCTGGACCGGGAACTGAATT
>JAUVIY010000029.1 GCA_030592625.1 Spirochaeta sp.
ACAACAGTGAATCGAATAATCCAGACTTACAGGAAGCAAGGGAAGATTGAACCCGTGATGTAGCTTAATAACATCTGAACCGTTTTCGCTGGGCTCGTTGTGATGCGTCGGGGTTGATCAATGAGGATTCAAATGAAGACTGAGCCCAATTAAAATCTGGAGCTTCACCAATCTCTACTGTAAGAAGAAATTTGCTAGAAAAACACAGACTATTCCTGAGTATTGCTGATAAAGACAGATAAAATGAATCTTGACCTATTTGAGGCAAAGTGATACTGTAGAGTAAGTTAGATCATAGATGATAAAGGTGTTTGGCGTCCTCATAACCCGGAGGTCGTAGGTTCGAGTCCTACCCCTGCTAATCTAAAGCCGGTTCCTTTATGGGGATCGGTTTTTTCGTTTATAAGTCCCCATCCAGGGGTAGGACTCGAAGCTGAGTCCCGGCGCTTTTATCTTCATCGCATTATAAGAAAAGATTGTAGAAAATCTTCTTTTTACGCGGTAAAGAGAGGGTATTATGCGCCGGTTTTATCTTTATAAACGGAATGAAATCTTTTATTGCCAGCTTTTCAATCCAATCACCAAATCGGTTCTTCCAGCTAAGAGCACAGGCAAACAGAATCGGTATGATGCAGAACTTGTCGTAATGACATGGCTCGTCAATGGAATACCACAAGGCCATTCACGCTCTCTAAAAGCCCCTGAGGAGGTCTTCTCGATAGAAAGGACCCTTGAGCAACTCAAAGCCCTGGAGCTCAACTCATGTGACGCAAGAAGGATTATGAATCTCTTAAGACGACGTGGTCTGGTGGGTCCGGTTTCCGTTAAAAACGTTGGCTGTCAGTGAAACGAGATTTCTTCATGTAGAGCTCCTCCTACAGGATAATCAGAGTCTCTACTTATGGCGACAAACATTTTTCGGGGGGATTACAAAACCCCCGCACCGGTTTCTCCGGTGACGATACAGAGCACGTCGGTCGGCGCAGGATTATTACGGGCGAGAATTACACAGTTTCGCCAGTTCAAAATCGCGCACTCTGCATAAGTGTTTTCTTCGTTCAGCCGATCTTCTGTGTTTCAGATCCCGGCCGCTCGAGCGCATCACGCGTGCGATCGCCACCGGGTAACTCCGCGAGGTTGAATCACTGCCGTCAGGCGCCCGGACGGAGCCCCCGCGGCCGGCGGCAAGACGGGACGCAGCTCGTCGCAAAGCGACCTTCTGCCGGATGACCACGCCGAATCGTGATATGATCAGTAGTGGACGCCATGCGTAATACGATCGGCCCGACACAATCCCGCCGCCCGGCCTTTCTCCGCCGTGTGCTGGCGGTACTCATGTTCGTTGGGTCGGTCTGTCCCGTCGTTGGGCAAACCGGAACAGCCGGGGAGGATGTGAGTACTTCCCCAGCTGCTGCGCCCCTGCCCAACGTCTACTGCTTCAGCGGCAGTCCGCTTCTTCTCCAGGTGAACGTGCCGAACCCGGGGCAGTCGCTTGAGTCGATATCAATCGAGTCCGCGACGAGCTCCATTTCCTACTCTGTTTCGCAGGAGCTGGACCGCGACGCGCTTCAGCTCTACATAAATCCGTTCCTGAGCCCCGGACTCTACGAACTCGAGATTACTCTTCAGACGCGGAGTGGCGCTGAGAGTCAGAGCCGGCTCGACATGGGCTTCGTGGACTTCGTCTGGGGTAGGGATAATCTGAGTTTTGGCAACAACTCAAAGTACATAAGCGTGATAGGTACCTTTGGCGAGATCCTTGTGGAGTGGCTCGATGCTCGATTCGGCGAGGTGGACAAGGCCGATGTCGTCCTGCTCGTCAATTACATGTACGGGCTCTTTGGACATAACACCGGGCTCTGCTACGCCTTCTCCGGCACGGAGGTACGCTACTGGCGCTGGCCGGAGCTTCTGCCGTCCTAATACGACTCGGCGCATGATATCCGGGGTAACGTTGCGCGCTACCAGCGCGAGATGAACTTCCTTCAGTTTGATATCGTCTTTGATCACTTTTTCGCCGGCCCGGGTACCGAGCAAGTCCAGCACGCTATGAACTCCGAGCAGATCGAGGCGCAGGTGGCAGTGATCGAGAGTTACATTGCCGCCGGCGAGCCGGTTGCGGTTGGTTTTGCCGGGCCGGATCTCCACCACTCCATGCTCGTCTTCGGCTTCATCCGTAATTGCACCACCCATACCGTCGACCTCCTCGTGGCGAACAACTGGAAGAATGATGAGAAACTCAACATCCACAGCCGCGATGCTGAGATCATTCGCCTCTTCCTCGCCCCCGACCACGAGGGGCCTATTGCACAGTGGCGTTACGAGAAAGGCGTGCGAAAACGCGAGATCGACCGCCTCTTCGTGGTGGACGTGCGGCGCGACCCCTACGTACACGAGCGCGCCCTGCTTGATACACTCACCACTAAGCTCAGAGACCAGCTGGATACCGAAGGACGCACCATCGTGGTCGTGGAGAATGCGGCGGGCGCACGCGTTATTGATGGCAAGCACTCCACCGGATGGATACGGAACCGGATAACCGAGGAGCTCGAAGAAGTCTGGTACGAGCGTGTGGGAAAGACGTACCGCTTCACCTGCCCGGCAGACGCAGCCCTCGAGCTCGAGATTGCAGACACCGGCGTCGCGCGTGTGCTGAGCGCGGCTCCTGCGTCGGAATCCGGGGTGATCATCCCCTCCATCCAGGTGACGGAAGCTATCGAGGAAGGCGAAACCGTCACCCGTCGGTTCCCCCTGCCCGACATTCCAGTCAGCACCACTCCAGCTGACTCCACGAGCGCCCCCGAAGAAATCCCGTAGCCGCTTTCCCGGGTGCACTGAAAACCCCCTTGACCCTCCGGAATATCTCCAGTAATCTTTATTATCGACTAAGTTGATAGACAATATATATAATAGAGGAATCACTATGGAATCCCCTGTAATCAGAAATCCGAAAGAGAAAATCCTGGGATGGGAAGGTTCTCAGCGTCTGGAGGAAGAGAACCCCGGGTTCTTCGATCGGATTAAGCCTGAGAGAAACGAAACACAGGCCATGCTGATTACCTCCGGCATATTCCTGGTAGTGTTCGCTCTGGGATGCTGGCTGGTGTCAAATCCATTCACGACGTCGGGAATCAGTACGCTGAAAATCAATTGGCTGGTGGTGACATTGGCCATCGTCTTCGAATTCCTGGATGCATCGGCAGGGATGGGCTACGGAACGGCCATCACACCGTTGCTCCTCATCCTGGGATTCGATCCCATGCAGATTATTCCTGCCGTGATGATACAGCAGGCTACGGCCGGGCTGACGGGAGCCTACCTTCACAACGAATTCGGAAACGTCGAATGGCGGGTCCGCCCCATGTCCGAAACTGTGCGCCTGTGGGTTATCATCGCCGGCACCGGCACTCTTGCCGTGGTCTTTTCAATTACGTCCGTCTATGCGGTACTGAAGCTCGCGGATAAATGGATCAAGGTGTATGTGTCCCTGCTGCTGATAGTCATGGGTTTCGTTTCCCTGTTCCATGCCCGTAAAACCCGCCCATACCGACCGAAACGGATGCTCTTCTTCGGAGCACTGGCCGGATTCAACAAAGGAATCGGCGGCGGCGGATACGGCCCTGTGGTCACCATCGGCGGGATTCTATCCGGTGTACCGGTCAAGACTATGATGGCCGTTACCGCTCTGTCCGAGGGCACGGTGTGCCTCGTATCGATTGTTGTCTGGCTGGCGCTTATGAAATCGGGTCTGATGATAGATTTCATTCTCCTGCCGTCAATGATCCTGGGAAGCGCGGTGGCGGCGATTTCTGCGCCGTATGCTGTGAAAGTCATCCCCAGTCGTTTCTGGAAATGGTTTGTGCCCGCCTATTCGTGTATCCTGGCCATCTATGCTCTGTCCAAGGTCATCAAAACCCTATGACGAAGGAGAAAGAGACCACGATCGACTTTTCTGGTAAAATGTATACCAGCGGGAGTGAACCCATGCGCTTATCGACGAAAAGTGAATATGCCTTCCTGGCGCTAATAGATCTGGCCCGGAATTACGATGAGGGTTACACGAAGATCGCCGAGATAACAGGACGGAACAAGATCCCAAGAAAATACCTCGAGCAAATTATGCTGGTACTCAAAGGTGGCGGTTACATCCAGAGCAGGATGGGACCGGAGGGGGGATACAGACTGGGCCGAAAGCCCGGGGACATCTCCCTGGCGGAGATAATCAGGCTGCTCGACGGGGCGCTGGCTCCGGTCCTCTCAGTCAGTGAGTATTTCTATGAGTCATCTCCCATTGAACAGAGCCCGGAGCTGATGCATATCTTTACTGATATCAGGAATTACATCGCCGGGAAGATGGAACGGACCACTATTCAAGACCTGCTCTCCGATATCGAGACCGGCTCATGAAACCGTCAGAAGTAGAAGCCCTGCGAGTGTTAATTGTAGATATTATCGATATACATTATAGGCGTAATAGAATATGAGAAGTACTCGCTATACATTGTTTCATTCCAGTCCGAGGAATCTCGATGATTGTTTCCACTATTACCTGAAAAGACAGATCGGATTGAAGAAACCGGAAGTGACCCTGGAACTGCGGAATGAACTTTATATGCATGAAGGGTATGCCATTAATGTATTTATCGGCCGCTACTCCTGGTTGTTCATCGACGGTATTCAGTCGGTATTGGAAAAGGTATATGGCGGATTTCTTGAAAGTGACGGCACAAAGCGGCGGGAATACTGCACAGAGGCTGCGATCGCCAGACTGCATTCCGACCTTGAGATTATCAGCCGGCTGGGTATTGATGCTTCCGTAAAAGAAATCAGTCCGATATTCCACGATATCCTGCACACCTAGCCCGAATCCAACTCAGTACCCGAATAAGTTCTTCAGTAATAGAGATCAGTTATTACTTCATCCCGGAGTGGGTGCCGCTTTCGAAGCATTTGTATCCGAAGAACTCATTAAAGGTTTTTCCTGCTCCAATTATTCACATATGGATTACTCCTATTACCGGACCAGGAACGGAGCTGAAATTGATTTAATCATTCAGGGTGATTTTGGGATTCTTCCGGTAGAGATAAAAATGGGAACTCATGTCAAACCGGGAGCTCTTCGTTGGATGAAGGAGTTTTTATTGAGAAATGACATCCCCTTGGGAATAGTGATCAACAACAGTGATCGGGTGGTTAAGCCGGCCGACAATATATTACAACTTCCTGTTTCCGTTCTTTAGGGACAGATAGACTGGAATGAAAACCACACTGATTTATTAAGGACTGCAACAAAATGTACACGGCAACAATGATTTATCCGGTGAAACAGGAATCCATGGAGGATTTCGTCAGCCTCTGGAAAGAAAAAATCCTGAACCTGGCCGTCAACCAGGCCGGATTCGTCCGAATGCAGCTCCTGACCCGGGAAGACGAAATCATGGCCATCGGGACATGGACTGTAAAGTCCCATGCCGAGAGTTTTATGGCACTGGGTCCGTTCAAGACATGCTGAACGGGGAACCCAAACCGACCATCTGGAACCTCAGCTCTTACGCCGACCGCTGACGGCATTAAGAGTTATTGAAGTCCAGCTCATCACATTCAGAACCGGATTGGAGGATGGGCTGGTAGTTTTCTTGAATTTCTGTTAACCTATTAATATTAATGGTTAACGAAACCGGTACCGCCCATAAATCGCGGCTCCTCGCCCTGCTCCGAGACAGCGCTTTACCGATAAGCGGGGACAGTCTCGGCAGACAAATCGGAATCAGCCGTGTTGCGATCCACAAGCATATGCTGTCCCTGAAAGATCACGGCTACCCCATCATTTCCAGTCGCCACGGCTACATGCTCGGCTCTGAAAAGAACCTCCCCCTCACCACCTGGGAGTTCCACCCGGAAGAGCACATCATGGTAGTACAAACAACCGAATCCACCATGAACGAAGCCCGCCTCCGGGCTGAAAAGCACCCGGGAGAAGACTTCACCCTGGCTGCCGAAAAGCAGTCTGTCGGCCGCGGCCGCCGAAACCGCCCCTGGGATTCACCGATCGGGGGGTTATGGGCCACCCGGGTGATCCACCCGGGCGGATCGGCCTTTCGCATCCAGCGATATGTCCTGGCGGCAGCGGCAGCCCTGGCCCGGCTGCTCCGGGATGAATGGAACATCGATGCCGTCGTCAAATGGCCTAATGATATTCAGGTCGGTAAGAAGAAGATTGCCGGAATACTCGCCGAAGCCCGAATTACCGGCGACCGCATCGATTATCTCTCCCTCGGTCTGGGTCTGAACGTCAACAATATCGCCTCCCCCGGTGCGGCGGCTCTGAAGGACATCACCGGTCGGGAGGAGGACCGGCGACGCCTGCTCAGGAATTGGGTCGCAGCCCTGGATCTGCTTCGTGAATCCGCAGAGTTCGCCGCTGACGGCGATCCAACATGGTGGAACTCCCTGATGACGGGAATCGGCGGCAAAGTTTCATACTTCGCAGGTGGACAGAAAATCAGAGGTTTTGTCATTGGGGCCGACAGCCTCGGCCGTCTCCGGCTCACAAGAACAGGAGGATCCGAGCTTCGACTTTCCCCGGGGGATGTTGACGATACGCAAATCGAAGGTCATCAGAAAAGAATCCGAGTATATCAGTGAAGCGTCGATTGTTTCGCTTCGATAGCCCAGGGAGATACGGTCAAATTTGTGAGCCTGCACAAATTACACCTGGTTAAGGAGTTAAATGTATGCGAGATAATTCGGTCCGGTCTATCGTTCTGGTAGCCGCCTTCACCGCACTCATCATTGTCGGTGCCATATTCAGTTTCCCGGCTCCCTGGAACCCGGTTGTCCCCCTCACCCTGGCCACCATGTTCGTCATCCTCGCGGGCATGCTCCTGGGTCCCTGGCGGGGCCTGGCAACCGTGGGACTCTATCTGTTCCTCGGTATCGTCGGCCTCCCGGTGTTCGCCGGGGGCAGCGGCGGGGTTCAGGTTCTGGCCGGACCCACCGGGGGATTCCTGATCGGCTCTACTTTGGCGGCCTTTCTGGCCGGGCTTATCGCCAGGGTCGGTAAAGGAAACCTGACCTCCCTTATCATCGCCGCCCTCGTCGCCACACTGGCCATCTACCTCCCGGGTCTTCCCTGGATGCACTACCGCCTCACAGGCATCGTGGACGACTGGTCCTGGACCTCCACCTGGGGAAAATACACCGTCCCCTTCCTCATCGGTGACGGTATCAAGGCTATTGCCGCGGTGGTTATCGCCCGCTTTCTCAAGGACCGCATCACTTGAACACGCCCCTGATCGAGGTCAGTTCTCTCTCCCATATTTTTCCCGACGGCACAAAGGCTCTGGATGAAGTGAGTCTCGACATTCACTCCGGCTCGTTTGTCATCCTCGCCGGACCCAACGGGAGCGGTAAGACGGTGTTCATGCGCCATCTGAACGGCCTGGCCCGCCCTACCGCCGGAGTGGTTATCCTGGATGGAACGCCTGTTCTGGATGACCTCTCGCGAGCCCGCCGCAGTATCGGCCTGGTGTTCCAGGATGCCGACACCCAGGTTGTGGGACAGACCGTGGCCCGGGATACTGCATTCGGCCCTGAGAACCTGCGGCTGCCCAGGAATGAAATCGATAAACGGGTGAAGGCGGCACTGGAAGCCACAGGCCTGGTGGGTTTCGATGAACGTCGGCCCCATACCCTTTCCGGCGGCGAGATGAGGCGCCTGGCCGTCGCCGGTGTTCTGGCGATGGAACCCGACATGCTGGTGCTGGATGAGCCCTTTACCGGCCTGGACTGGCCGGGCTGCGCCGACCTGCTGGCTGTTCTCGACGGCCTGCATGCATCCGGGAAAACCATTTTTCTTATCACCCACGATCTGGACAAAGTGCTGGCACATGCAGATCGCCTCATCTTGATGGATTCCGGTCGGATCGCGGCCGACGGCTCACCAACGGAGATTATCGATTCGGTGGAAGAACTTGGCATACGTCGGCCCGCCGGGGATGTCGCCTCGATGAGCTGGAAGCGGCGGGAACGGCAGCAGCGATGAGAGAACTCGAGTTCCTCCACTACCGGCCCGGCACGAGCCGATGGCACCGCCACGATCCCCGGCTGAAACTGCTGGAACTGGCACTCTGGAGCATCCTGGCCCTCATCGGCCCCCCGGTTGTGATGGGATGTATCGCCCTGACAGTGGTGATACTCCTGGGTATTTCAGGTACCGGGATACGCCGGATGAAAAAACCTCTGCTCTTCTGGGCGATTATGGCAGCCGCCATCGTGCTGACTGCCGGTTTGAGCGAGAAAGCGGCGCCCCTTATCGTTATCGGACGGCCCCTGCCTTTCAGCCGGAACGGTCTTGTTTCCGGAGCTCTCCGTGCAGCCCGGCTGCTCACGGTGCTCCTGGCCGGTCAGCTGCTGGCCGCCACCACAGACCCGGCGGATCTGGCCGGGGCCGTCAGGAAGATCACCTTCTTTCTCCCCCTCTCCTGGTCCGGCTCACTGGCTACCGCCATATCTCTCACCCTGGCTTTCATTCCCCGGATTCTGGATGAAGGAGCCACGATACGGGATGCCGCTTTCAGCCGGGGCCTGGGGAGCAGCCGGTCCGTTTTCCGCCGGGCTGTAACATTGGGGCTGCCTATGGCCGAGGCCACAATCCGCCGGGCCGACCTCACTACCGAAGCTCTGCTCTCCCGGTGCTACACCGACAACCCGACGTCCCCGGAATTCCGATTGAGAGTTACAGATGTTCTGCTCACCCTGATAGTTATTCTACCGCCTGCTGTCATGACATTCATTTCTTGCCATTAATCCTACATTCTCGTATGATCCACCTATGCTGGAACCCGACGAACGCATTGACGGCCGACATTACCGCCGCCGCATTCAGGAACTCACCCTTCTCTTTGAAATCAGCCGGATACTGGACCGCAGTCTCGATCTGGATCAGATTATTTCCCCGGTTCTCGAGGCCATCGCCGAGCACATGGACATGCACCGGGGAACGGTTACCCTGCTGAACCGTCAAACCGGTGAAATCCGCATTTCCGCGGCCTACGGCCTTACCGGCAAAGAACAGGCCAGGGGCCGCTACAAACTGGGGGAAGGCATCACCGGCCGGGTGGTTCAGACCGGCCGGCCCATGATTGTCCCGGACATTTCCGCAGAACCGGAATTTCTTGATAAAACCGGAGCCCGATCCGGCGACACCTCCACCGCATTCATCTGCGTCCCCATAAAGATAGATCAGGACACCTGTGGCGCCCTCTCCAGCGACCGTCTGTTCGGCGGCGATATTGCCCTGGACGAAGATGTACGGCTCCTCACCATCATCGGCAGCATGATTGCCCGGGCCGTCGAACTCAGGCGGGACGGAGAAGAGGCCCGGAAAGCCCTGGCAGAGGAGAATTCCCGCCTGCAGGCGGCCTTGCGTGAATCCTTTCAGCCTAAAAACATGATCGGCAGCACCCGGGCCATGAAGCAGGTGTACGATCTCCTGCATCAGGTGGCCCCCAGCGAAGCCACGGTACTCATCCGCGGAGAAAGCGGAACGGGCAAGGAACTTATCGCCAATGACCTCCATTACAACAGCCCCCGTTCGGGCAAAAACTTCATCAAGGTGAATTGCGCCGCCCTCCCCGAGGGAGTTATCGAATCGGAACTCTTCGGTCATGAGGAAGGCGCCTTCACCGGCGCAGTGAGAACCCGCAAGGGCCGCTTTGAAATGGCCGACGGCGGCACGATATTCCTGGATGAAATCGGTGATATTTCACCCCTGATCCAGGTAAAACTTCTCCGGGTGCTGCAGGAGAGGGAAATCGAGCGGGTCGGCGGAAGCAAAACCATTCCCGTGGATGTCCGGATTATCGCAGCGACAAATCGCCCCCTGGAAGAGGAAATCGCCGATGGCCTCTTTCGGGAGGATCTGTTCTACCGCCTGAACGTCTTTCCAGTCCATCTGCCCCCTTTAAGGGAGCGGCGCGGGGACATCATGCTCCTGGCGGATCATTTCGTGGAGAAATACTCCAGGAAGAACCGCAAGATCGTCAAACGCATTTCGAGTTCCGCTATCGATCTGCTCTCCAGCTACCATTGGCCCGGGAATGTCAGGGAACTGGAGAACTGCATCGAGCGGGCCGTTCTGCTCTCCACCGACGAAGTGATTCATGCCTACCATATGCCCCCGAGCCTGCAGTCCGCCGAGTCCTCCAATACCGCCCTGGCCACCACCTTGCCTGAGGCCCTGGACAAGCTTGAGGACGAACTGATCAGGGATGCCCTCAAGTCCTCCCGGGGCAACCGGGCCGATGCCGCCCGGCACCTGGGAATCTCGGAACGCATCATGGGATTACGGGTGGACAAGTTTGGAATCAACCCTAAAAAATACCGTTCATAAATGTAGGAAACACTGTCAATCACTACAGGAATGTAGGAAACCAGCTCCAGTTCAAGGACCGGTTCTCTTGCATTCGCGACCAGGAACAACCCTGACGCCGCCAGAGGTCACCTGCTAAATCCTTATCCTTAATACAATTCTCAATTCTACCTTATCCATCCCTCCCAAACTTGGCACGCCTCCTGCTTTCTGATGAGCAAGAAAACAAATCCCAGGAGGTAGGAACATAATGAATTATAAAAGTCGTTTCCTGATGCTTCTTACAGTATTGATTCTGGTACCCGCGATAGGAGCGTTCGCCGACGAATTGACAAACGAGCAGATACAGGGAGCCTTCGACGCCATCTGGCTGGTACTCTGCGCGACTCTGGTCTTCTTCATGCAGGCCGGATTCGCCATGGTGGAAACCGGTCTCACACGGGCCAAGAATGCCGGTAACATCATCATGAAGAACCTGATGGACTTCAGCGTCGGCGCCATCATGTACTGGGCCATTGGCTGGGCCCTGATGTACGGAACCAGCGTCGGCACCTTCATCGGAGGGGACAGCTTCTTTGTTTCCGGAGATCCGGGTCTGATGCGGGACTGGTTCTTCCAGGTAGTCTTCGCCGCCACCGCCGCCACCATTGTTTCCGGCGCCATGGCCGAGCGGACCAGGTTCACCAGTTACCTCATCTACTCCATCTTTATCAGCGGAATCATTTATCCCATCAGCGGTCACTGGATATGGCAGGGTGACGGATGGCTCACGGTCCTGGGTTTCCACGATTTCGCCGGTTCCACTGTTGTCCACTCTGTAGGTGGCTGGGCAGCTCTCGCCGGGGCCGTCGTCCTCGGACCCCGTATCGGTAAATACATCAATATAAACGGCAAGGTAACCACTAAGGCCATTATGGGTCACAACCTGCCCCTGGCCGCCCTGGGTGTCTTTATCCTCTGGTTCGGATGGTACGGTTTCAATACCGGTTCCACCCTATCCGGTACCGACATCAGCATGGCTCACGTAGCCGTTACCACGACTCTTGCGGCCTCCACCAGTGGAATCCTG
This sequence comes from Spirochaeta sp., assembly GCA_030592625.1. Lineage (GTDB taxonomy): Bacteria > Spirochaetota > Spirochaetia > DSM-2461 > DSM-2461 > UBA2779. The sequence goes on from JAUVIY010000029.1 coordinate 11,442, forward strand.
GCCATGCTTACGGTCTGGATATTCAGTGGCAAACCGGACGTGTCCATGAGTCTCAATGGCGCCCTGGCGGGCCTGGTGGGTATCACCGCTCCATGTGCCGTTGTCAGTCCCGGAGCCGCCATCATCATCGGTGCCGTCGCCGGTATCCTGGTAGTCCTCTCGGTTGAGTTCATCGACAAGGTACTGCATATCGACGATCCGGTTGGTGCAGTGAGCGTCCATGGCGTCTGCGGTATATGGGGAACCCTGGCCGTCGGTATCTTCGGTAACCTCGACGCCATCGGTTCCGGCCTCACCAGGGGCGGTCAGATCGGTGTTCAGGCCCTGGGTGCTGCGGCAGTCTTCGTCTGGGCCTTTGGCCTGGCCCTCATCCTCTTCCTGATCGTAAAGAAGACCGTTGGACTGAGAGTCACTGAAAAGGAAGAACTTGCAGGCTTGGATATCGACGAACACGGAACCGAAGCCTATGCCGGCTTCCAGATCTTCCAGAACATGTAAGGAGAATAGAAGTATGAAATTAATTATTGCTTACATCCAGCCCGAAGTGCTGAACAGCGTCAAACAGGAATTGTACAAGCAGGAGATTTTCAAGATTTCCATAACCAACGCCATGGGTTGCGGTCAGCAGATGGGCTACACCGAAACCTACCGCGGTGTCGATATTGAAGTGAACCTTCTCAAGAAGGTACGTGTCGAGATCGCCGTGAGCGAGCCATTCGTGCAGAAAACCATCGACGCTATCGTGGCCGGTGCCCGTACCGGTGAGATCGGTGACGGGAAAATTTTCGTTCTGCCTATCGAGCAGGCCGTTCGAATCCGCAGCGGCGAAACCGGCCAGGCGGCCATCGGATAAAGTCGGAAATTCAGACAAATATCCGAAAGTAAAAAAGCAAATTGACCTAAAGCCGTCTCATTGAGGCGGTTTTTAGTTATATACTGACTTCATGAAAAACTTCCTGAGACTTGCCATTATTGCCGTCACCATTTTTTCGGCTGCATTTATCATCACCGGCTGCGCCGAATTCGGCGATCTTTTTCAATCCCCTGAAGCCCGTATAGAATCGGTGGAACTCATCAGGGCCGATTTCTCATCGGTGTCACTGCAGGTGAACGTCGAAATCGACAATCCCAATTCCGTCGGCATCACCTTGAGTGCCTACGATTACCGCCTGGCCGTTTCAGGGCAGAGTGTGGTTGATGGCCGGCGGGAAGATCCGGTCTCTTTGAGAGCTGATGGGAAGTCAATCATTCCGATACCTGCCGATGTCGGGTTCGATGAGCTTGCCGCGGTGGGCACATCGATGATTACTGATGATATGATTCCGGTGGATATCGGGCTGGGACTCGAAATCACCCTCCCCTACATGGGAACGGCACGGCTGGATATTACCGGCGGTGTGGAGATTCCCGTACTGAGACCGCCCATTATCCGGCCGGTGAGCCTAAAAGTGGAAAAGGTTAATCTCACCGGAGCGGAGCTGATTCTCATCATGAACGTGGAGAACCCCAATGGATTCGCTCTCACCATCAATACAGCGGAAGGCCGTTTGTCGGTGGGAGGCAGGGAATGGGGCGTTATCGGAACCGAGAACAGTGCGTGGATCCCCTCCGGGGAAACCATTGTCATGAACACCCGGACCCGTGTTGATTTCGCCGAGACCGGGCGATCGGCCTGGAGCCTTCTGACCGGCTCAGGAAATACGGATGTCCGTGTTACAGGGACAATGGACGTCGACATGGATCTGCCGGCATTCGACGGCAGCGGCATTCCCTGGGACGCTGATGCAAAAGTATCAATATTGCGATGAAATCCTGAGAGGAACCTCCGCAGGTACCAGTTGCCTCATAACTGAATCTACTTGAACCGTAGGTATTGACCCCGTTTAAAGCGAAAGGTTACGGTCCTTTACATGAGAAGAAATATCGTTCACATAGGGGCCGGCCAGCTCCGGTACGAAATAAGGGAAATCGTACAGACCGCCCACGTCCTGGAAAAACTGGGAACCGATATCATATGGGAGAACATTGGTGATCCCATTCAGAAGGGCGAACCCATGACCGACTGGATCAAGGAGATTATCGGCTCTCTGGTGAGCGAAAACTTCAGCTATGCCTATACCGCATCCGCAGGAGACCCGGAAACCAGGGCATTTCTGGCCGACATAGTGAACGCCCGGAACGGTGTTCAAATCGGCCCGGATGATATTTTATTTTTCAACGGCCTGGGAGATGCGGTTTCGACGCTTTTTGCTCATCTCAGGCGGGAGGCCCGCATCCTCGGCCCTTCCCCTGCCTATTCCACATTATCCTCTGCGGAAGCATCCCATTCAGGATATGAACATCTCACCTACAGACTCAATCCGGACAACGGTTGGCAGCCCGACCTTGAGGATATCCGACTGAAGGTGAAATACCACGACTCGATTGCTGGAATCCTGCTCATCAATCCGGACAATCCCACCGGAGCCATCTATCCCCGTTCCACTCTGGAGGAGATTGTCAGGATTGCCAGGGAACACGATCTCTTCGTCCTCTGTGATGAAACCTACACCAACATCATATATCCGGGAAATGAAACCGCTTCTCTGAGTGAAGTGATCGGTAATACCCCGGGCATTGCCTTGCGGAGTATCTCCAAGGAATTCCCGTGGCCCGGTGCCCGATGCGGCTGGATGGAAGTGTTCAATCAGGACAGAGATATTGTTTTCAGCCGATATATCACCAGCCTGCTGGATGCCAAACGACTCGAGGTTTGCTCCACCACTCTGCCTCAGATGGCGATCCCCCGGGTTTTTTCCGATTCCCGGTATCCCGGACACCTGAAACGCAGAGCCGCCATGTTTTCAAAGCGTGCCGATGAAGCGGTTTCCATTCTTTCAGATGTTCCCGGAATTACCGTCGTTAAACCCGGTGGAGCTTTTTATCTGACCATTGTATTCAACATCGATCTTCCCGAAGGCGGTCCCCTCCCCCGGATATCCAATGCAGCGGTTGCTGAAAAAGTGACTGAGATTGCTGCCGATGTCCCTCCCGACAAGCGCTTTGTCTACTGGTTACTGGGAGCCACAGGCATCTGTACGGTGCCCCTAAGCGGATTCTGCACCGATCTTCCGGGATTCCGGGTGACACTGCTGGAGAACGATGATGAGAAGCGACGACGAACTTTCAAGATACTGGCAGGGGCGATCGGGACATATTTGAGTTCTTGATAATGAAAAAATAATATTTGACCTCGGTCATGATTCCCCTTAACATGTGCCATCTCCTCAAGGAGGTCTCGCAATGTTACGAAGATGCCTCTTCTTCCTGTTTCCTCTCGTCGTTTTATTTCTGGCTGGGTGTCCGGTTGGCCCGGTGATTCCGGTTACAGGAATCCGTATTTATATATCTGATCCTTCAGAAACGAATACGATTGACCAAGGATCAACACTCCATTTGAGTACAGAAATTACACCGGCTGATGCCAGTGATCACAGCGTAGTATGGTCTACAAGTAATCCAAAATGCGC
>JAUVIY010000417.1 GCA_030592625.1 Spirochaeta sp.
AAGGTGAAACCAAGTCCATTCTGGTTTCCGATGGTCCATATAACAAATCAAGGCTCCTGGCATTGGTGGAAAGAAGTTCCGAAAGCCTGGAGGTAAACCTTCGATCCTTTATCCTGGAGCGGCTCGAATCTCACGGAGGCTGAACGCTTGAAACCTTTTATCCGGATCTTACTGGGATTTATTGTAGGAATCGCCATTACCGTCGGCGGTGTAGCTCTCTACGGCTATCTGACAAAACCCAAAACCGCAGAAGCGCCGCCTCTGCCCGATAAGCAGACAGCGGTTATTACACATATTGCGGGCCCTGTTTATGTCATCCGGGGCGATGAAACCCTGCCGGCTTATCCCGGGGAGCAGCTCCAGCCTGGGGATATCGTGAAAGTAACCGAAGGCGCCGTAGCCCAGGTTCAGCTGGCCGATAAAGGAAGTGCCCTGCTGGGAAGCGACACCCTTGTCCGTTTTATGAAACTCACCGGAGCCGACCAGAAACTCGATCTCAGAACAGAGATTCTTACTGGATCCCTGTCGTACAAGATTGAAAGACTCGAGGACTCTGAAAACATCATCATCGAGGTTGACGGTACAGAATACGAGGTGAGAGGCACCGAATTCGTCATCGAGAAGCACGAAGACGGTACGATTCTGATTGTTGGTGAAGGTAAGGTTCAGGTGACGGGAAACGTCGAAGGCGGAGAGGTTTTCGTCGGTCCGGATGAACAGCTTGTCATCGTTAAAGGGGAAGAAGCGGCCAAAGTCGAAGAAATCAGTGAAGAAAATAAAATTCGTCTCAGTTCGGCGGCCCCCATGCCGGCAATGCCCTTCGGCTACGAAGACGCTCCCGCACCGATGCTGGTGGAAATCATTACCGATCCGCCGGATTCGGATATCTACATCGACGGACTTAAAACCGGTAAGGGTAAATTCCACGGCTTACTGCCGGAAGGAACGGTAATCGATGTCCGAATCAGGCGGAGAGGTTTCAATGATTATTCATTCGTGCTGACAGCCAATTCGGATCAGTACATCGAGATCCATCTGGAACCCTCCGGTCTGGAAGACACTCTGGCGGAAGAAATACCTGTTAATCCCAACCTGGCCCGCCTCAGGGCGGATTATGAACGGCGTCTGGCCGATCTGAATCGCAGTTTTGCCGATCGGTCGAATCTGGATGCCGAGGCGGAAGCTGAAATATCCCGGGAAAGGGCACAGCGGGAAGCAGACCTTTTGGCTCAACTGGAAATCGAGAAAGCACGGGGCAGCGTGCTGGAGACGGAACTGGCCGACAGCCGATCGGAGACTGAAAAGCTCAAAGACCTGATACTGCAGATCCAGGAGCTGACAGAATGAATGGTATCATACTCCAGGGCAGAGCCCTGGACCCGGAGTCGCTCAAGCGACTCCCTGTTCCGCGGCAGAGCCGCGGGGTATGAAACCATGCTTTCCCGGCACTCGCTCGGAAATACCCGAGGGTATTTCCCTCGCATTTAGGGTCGTACCGCAGCGCAGCGAGGAACGATCCCGGCATACGTTTGGGAATCAAAATTATTACCACCGGTAACCGGCACCTAATTGAACCATAACGCTGGGGAGAGTGTTATCATACAGCCATTGAACATCAAGCATAGAGGAAATACCTGTCTTCATTTTCACAGAGAATTCATTCGTGAAATTCCAGGACAAAGATACATAAAAATCGATCATGGGCATTGCTGTCCAAATGATTTCTCCTTCTGTGATTCCAAGATCAGGAAGGTCCTCTCCGGCAATCCATCGTGATGGCCCATAATAAATGTTTGCACCGAATCCTCCCGAAAACCGTCCGATCGTCCTATAGGTGATTCCAATTCCGGGCAATAGAAAAAGATTGAGTTCAGAGCTGTCATACCCGAGCTGGTAGTAGGAACTATATTCTAGATACATGGATGCGGTGATTCCGAAATTATTGGAGAAATACCACTGGAACTCCAGGATAATAGGCCAGAAGTTGAATCCCAGGCTTGGTCCCTCTTTTTCCGTATCGATAAAGGTTCTGTAGCTCGGACTCCAGAATACCAATTGGAAAGGTGATGCAAGTAAACGTTCCCGGGCAAGTTCTTCGGTCATTCTACGTTCCTGTATTACCACCACTTCCTCAACGTCCGGCTTTACGAGACCCAGGAACGGGACCCATGCCGCCGCAACGTCCCGGCAGGCAATCTCCAGTTCATCGAGGTTTCCAAGGTTCTCCAGGGGTAATTGCACGATCAGTGATTCAGTACCCTCGGCGTCCAATCG
>JAUVIY010000045.1 GCA_030592625.1 Spirochaeta sp.
GCGGCGCCGAGGCCGTCCGTCTGGCTTCAGCAAGCGAAACCGGGTATATGGTAACCATTACCCGGGACGATTCAGGCAAGTTCGGATACGGCAGGGCTCCGCTCTCGGACGTGGCGGTTCGGGCCAGGAAAATGCCGCCTGAAATGATCAAGGAACGGGGCAACGACGTCACAGAGGCCTTCCTGGAATATGCCCGGCCCCTGATCAGCCCTTTGCCCGAGTACGTATCCCTGGAGGACATCCGATGAGCCGCCATCCGAAAAAACTTCTGATTATCCAGGCCCATCCCGACGATGCCGAAGCCTGGTGCGCCGGAACCCTGGCCCTGCTGGCCGACAAGGGATGGAACATTACCATCGCCACCATGACCGCCGGCGGCATGGGCAGTTACTCGATGAACGAGAGGAAGACGGTGAGTGTCAGACAAAAGGAGGCCGCCGCTGCCGCCGGCGCGATCGGCGCCGATTACTATTGCTTTAATCGCCGGGACGGCTACCTCTTCGACGACGAAGCGATCCGGATCGAGGTGGTCACACTGATCCGCCGGGTGAAAGCCGGCGTCGTGATTACCCACCCACCCTTCGACTACCACAACGATCATCGAATCACTCATGATATCGTAGACGCCGCCACCATGGTATCCACCCTGCCTAATGTTCCTTCAGATGAAGATCCCTTGCTTCGGACGCCTGTCTTCTATCACGAAATGCCCATGAACCTTACCGACTTCCTGGGAAACCCGGTCCCCGAACCCCACTTCTTCATGGATATCAGCGGCAAACCTATGAAAATGAAGATGGAAATGCTCACCCATCACAAGTCACAGCAGGACCTGATGCGTCAGATGATGGGTATGGAGGATTTCTTCGGTGAAATGAAGAGATTCAATGCCGAATTGGGCGACATGATCGGCGTGGAACATGCTGAATGTTACTGGCAGCACCTGGGTGGCGGTTTCCCCAGGGAACCGATAATCCAGGATGAACTTTCGGAGTACATCCATCACCGGAAAAAACAGGATATTACAGGAGATACATATGAATAAAACAGACGGGAAATACACCCGCTTCGCCTTGTGCCGGGAAATGCTGGAAACCCCGGATGTGATGCGCCGATTCGATCCTGCCGTCACCGCCCCCCTGGCGGATCTGGTGAAAGACGCTGCCGCCCTTATGTTTACCGGTGAGGGTTCCAGCCGTCTGTTCCCGGCAAAGCGAGCCAGAGCAGCCGCCCTGCGCAATCCCGGAAGCACCATTCCGACAACTGAAGGCGCCACCCAGGCCATGGAGTACAACCTGTCCACTTATGGCATCCTCGGTACCTCCAACTCCGGTCGTACCCGTGAACTGGTCCGTCTGTACAAGAGCCTCAGGGAAAAGGGTCATACAAAACTCGGCTGCGTTACCGCCAATTCAGGAACTCCACTGGAAGAGGCTTCCGATGCCGCACTGATTCTGAGTTGCGGCAGGGAAGTGGCCGTGGCCGCCACCAAGAGCGTCGTCGAACAGGCCATGGCCTGGCAGGCGGTCTGCGCATCCCTTGACGGCCGCCCCTTCCCCGACAGCTCGGTGGGAGCCGATGCCGTTGCCGAAGCCCTCACCGCTGATATACCCGAGGAGTTCAGCAGAGCCATGGCCGAATCACGGACCATATTCTTCGCCGGTCGGAACGACGGCGTGGCCGAAGAACTCACCCTGAAAACAAATGAAATCGTCCGTAAACCATCGGATTACCTCGAAGGCACCTATGCCGCCCACGGCATCGAGGAAATCATGAGTGACAATGACGTCATCATCCTCATCGATCCCTTCCCCGGGGAAGAGGCCAAGTTCAAGGAATGCCTGGTCGACGGCGTCGGAGCCACCGTCATTGCTATTGCCGACAGGGACACCCTCTTTCCCACCCTGCGGGTTCCCGCCCGGGGCGAGTGGAAGGAGTACGTCCTCCTGGCCGCAGGATGGAACCTGCTGGTGGAGGCCGGAATCACAGTCGGAATCGATCTGGACAAGCCCGAGCGGGCCCGGAAAGTCGGCAACGAGGTGGACTGATACCTCGGTCTGATCGATATGCATCTGCCGGCGGCCGCTTATGTCGAATCCTGTGACTTGTGAACTCTGGACAAGAAATTGAACACCGCCGCAAAGAGCCTGCGGCGGGCATATTTCAGAAAATGATCCGAAATTGACATATTCCTGTAATACAAGGCCGTATATACTCATCCCATGAGTGAAATTCGCCTGGTTCCCATGGATCATCTCGGTTTCGACTTTACAGATGACGGCTCCCTGCGGGAACTTCCTTTCGGTACCGGTGATGAAGATTGGTGCAATTTAACAGACGCTGAAGTCACCATCCTTAAAAACGGCGGCAGCAGTGCCGATGACTGGGATAACATCCGGGTTCTTGAAGGATTCAATCCCGCCCGTATCACCGACTGCCGGTTCTACGGCAAGGTGAGAATCGGCAGACTCTCCAATTCCTATCTCGAGTATCACGACCTCCGCCTTCCCGTGGGCCTGCGTTCCTGTACCATAGTTTCCTGCGATATCGGCGATGACGTGGCCCTTCATAATATCGACTACATGGCCCAGTTCGTCGTGGAAGAGAGATGCATCATCTTCAACGTCAATGAACTGATTACTACAGACCATGCTAAATTCGGAAACGGCGTTGTGATGGACGGTGAAAATGAAGACGTACGGATCTGGCTGGAAATCGCCAACGAAATCGGCGGCAGGAAAGTCCTGCCTTTCGACGGCATGCTCCCGGCCGACGCCTGGATCTGGTCCAAATACCGGGATGATAAGATCCTGATGGATCGTTTCATCAAAATGACCGGTAAAGTGAGGGATTCCCGCCGCGGACTCTACGGCCGTATCGGCACCGAGACGGTCATCAAGGACTGCCGGGTCCTTAAGGATGTCCGGATCGGTGAACGGGCCTATATCAAGGGGTGCAATAAGCTCAAAAATCTCACCATCAACAGCGATGCCGAACGCCCCACCCAGCTCGGCGAAAGCTGCGAACTGGTGACCGGTATCATCGGTTACGATTGCCGGGTTTTCTATGGCGTCAAAGCTGTTCGCTTCGTCCTCTGCGACCATGCCAATCTCAAATACGGTGCCCGACTCATCAATTCGATCCTTGGATCCAATTCCACCATCAGCTGCTGCGAAGTGCTCAACTCCCTCATATTCGGTTCCCATGAGCAGCATCACAACAGTTCCTTCCTCTGCGCCAGCGTCCTCAAGGGTCAGACCAACATGGCTTCGGCGGCTACTGTCGGATCCAACCACAACTCCCGCTCTTCCGACGGTGAGATAGTCGCCGATCGGGGATTCTGGCCGGGGCTGAGTGTCAGCCTGAAGCATAATTCCCGGTTCGCCGCGTTCTGCCTCATCGCCAAAGGCTCCTATCCGGCGGAACTGGATATACCCCTCCCCTTCTGCCTGGTGTCCAATGACGAAAGTTCAGGTGAGTTACTGCTGATGCCGGGTTACTGGTTCCGCTACAACATGTACGCCCTGGCCCGGAATGCCGCCAAAACCGCCGCCCGGGACAAGCGACTGGTGAAGCACCAGGAGCTGGAATTCGACTGGCTGGCACCGGACACCGTGGATCAGATGAGAGAGGCTCGGCGAATCCTGGAAGGCTGGGGAGATGAGTCTACCGCAGTCGCTGACGGCCGCTACTCCTCCGGCCGCACCCTTCTCGAAGCCGAAGACGACTCCGAACTCTTCGCCGATGACTCCTACAGGGTGGAATCCGGCAAACGTCCGGTACGTATCCTGCATGCCGGACGGGCCTGGAAAGACTACGGCCGAATGATCCGCTACTATGCGGTCAGGACCCTGCTTTCCGCCGGTGGTCGGGACTCTTTCGCCTCGGCCCTGGCGGAGATAGGACTTGATGTTGTCGGGACTCGGTTTGAAACAGAACCCTGGGAAAATGTCGGAAGTCAACTTATCCGTCGATCCGATCTTGAGGATCTGAAAGGCCGCATCCGATCCGGCAGAATCGACGACTGGCCGAGTGTGCACGATGCCTATCGGGAAATCGGGAGCACCTATGAAGTGAAGAAACGAATTCACGCCCGAATCGTCTTGGCTGACGCCTCAATGGATTCCACAGGTCTCCTGAGCAAAGAACTCCTGGACGAAGCCCTGGATACCGCATCATTCATCCTGGACGGTATCCGTGAGAGCAGAAGAAAGGACTACGATAACCACTTCCGTAACATCACCTTCGACAGTGATGCTGAACGGGATGCCGTGATGGGACTCTATGAAGAGAACAGCTTTATTCAGGAAGCTGAAAAAGATTATACCAATTTCCGAAAAACCGCAGAGAAAGCACTTTCAGGAAGCTGATTTATATCAGATTGACCTCTGGCGCGCTCCGGGATCTTCCTCTCCCAGAGTCACATCGTAAACCGTGTGGTGTCTGTTTGCCTGGAACCCCAGGATGGCAGCAATAGCGGCGGGAAATCCGAACTGCGGACCGAAAACTTCGGAAACGATTATAGCCGCAGCCAGCGGCACATTCAGGGAACTGGCGATCAGACCGGCCAGTCCCGCCGCCTGGAGTATGTGAAGGTCGCCGGGATTTCCCGAATAGCCGAAGATGAACGCCGTAAAGGTACCGATGAGCATTCCGATCTGCGCCAATGGTGCGAAGAAACCGGCGCTCTGTCCACTGCCTACCGTCAAACCCACAGAAACGGCCCGGATCAGGATCATGAGCAAAGCTGCGAACACCAGGGGAATCCCTTTCTCCAAGCGCCCCGACACGACCGAGGGATCTTCAAAGAGTCGGTGGAGGAAATCCCGGCCCGTCCCCATCATGTCCGGATTTACCGCCCAGGAAAGTCCCACTGCCACCGCCGCTGCAGCGGCAAAGCGTAACTCGACGCCCTTCTGCCGGTCCCGTCTCATCAGTCGGGACACACCACTATAGAACATCTCGAATGCCCGTCCTCCCAAGGCAGCCAGCAGGGATGTCACCAGCAGAGCGGGTAGGATTCTCAGTTCGAGGAAAGCATGGGAAGCATTCAGCTCGAAAAACCGATCGTAAGTGAAGAAACCGGAAACGAACACCGCTATGGAACCCGAGAGTACGGCGGGAAAGAGATCGCTGTAACGCATATTACGCTTCTGGACGATTTCCACAGCGAAGAGACCGCTTCCGATGGGTGCACCGGTAATGGCGGCCACCACAGATGCCAGTCCACAAACGGCGGCAGTCCGGCGTAACGAACGTTCACCCGCATCAGGTTTGAACAGGCCGATAAGGGTTGATGTAAATCCGGAGACAACCCGTCCAAGGGGACCCACGAGGCCTCCGCTCCCCCAGGTAGCCAGGGTTGCAAAGGAGGAAAAAAGCTTGACGATGCTCGCTTTAAATGAAAGGTAACCCCCATCGTCCCTGACACCCCGGATATAAGAGGGTATACCCTCACCACGGCTCCCGGGTTCGATTCTACTGATAATAGCCGCTATGACGGCGCCAATGACGGCAAAGAGGATTATTAAAGGACCGGCTGTCGACAGATACCCCTTCACCCATGTAATGGCGGTTTGAAACAAACTGACGATGATGACACCGATCGGTGCGGAAATCAGCGCTATAAGAATCCACATCCCCAGATAGCGCAGAGATTGGAGAAAATCATAGGAGTCGATTCCGACCCGTCTGTTGCTCATATTTCCTTATCGGCTGAATAACTCTGAGTATCTGAAAATTCCCTTATATCAGGCCTGCGGTCCAGCGGAGCATATTTGCGAAGAACTCTGCATGTAGATTCCCCACTTCGATGGCTGTCGCTTCCCCGGTACCCCGGGCCTCGATTCGCTCAGCGCCCCAGTCGACCAATCCTCCCACCCAGTGGGGTGCCGCATCCGAGGCCCAGGCGCAGACCCGGCCGTCATCATGGCGACCGGTAACCAGAAGAGGAGACCGCCCCGGAACCGCTGTCAGCCGGTGTTCACCTCCCCGGTCGACTGATGCCCTGTAAATACGGGATTCCAGCACGACTTCGGCTCCCGACTTCGCCTCGAAGCGGTTGAACCCGCCGATACCGGGTGTATCAGATTCGAAGGGAAGATTATCGATGATAGGATGGTTTTTCAATTTTTTTATCAGGCAGGGGCCCGAAGAATTGACCCTGTCGTCTTCGTTCATCAGGGTAACCGGCAGGATATCCCCCAGTATAGTTCCATGATAGTTACCGCCCTGCCCCTGGAAGGATTCCCAGCCCCCCAGCATCAGCAAGCCCATTCCGGCGGCCACCATATCCGCAAGGCCGGCCATGACATCCGAAGGAATATTCCCGGCGGGATAATCGCTGATGACGATGGCGGACCAATATCCCGTCAATACACTCGAATCAATGCTCTCACACGAAGGATGGTGTTCATAATCCATCCCATAATGGGACATAACCCCCGCAAGGTAGCCTGCTGCGGCATCGACGGTATCGTCACCGAGATACAGGAACGGATATTCCGGATACGGCTTGTTCTTATCCATACCTGGCAGTCTGAACTCACGCTTGAGGTCTGTCCAGAGCATTTAATTGTCAGTCACATGCTTGATCATTGGGGCGATTCAAGGTTTATTAATACCGGGAAGATTTCCCGCTCCCGCAAGCTGCCTTGTCTCCACCAGGGCAGATCAGTAGACTCTTCGTCATGCAGATAAAAAACGTCGTGTTCGATTACGGATCAGTTCTCGCGTGGCCTCCCTCCTCCAATGGCTGTGCCCGTGTCGCGAATACTGCCGGAATCCCCGCTTCGGTTCTGATGGAACGATATTACCTTGAGCGTCACGCCTACGACCGGGATACAATCAGCAATATCGAGTATTGGCATCGAATCGTTTCCGGGTATCCCGCCGCCGAAGACAAGGACCTTCTGCATCGGCTCGCAGAACTGGATGTGGAGATCTGGTCCGATCCGAACAAGGCGACGGTAGAATGGCTCCCGTCCCTGAAAAAGTCCGGTCTCACCCTTGCGATTTTATCGAACATGCCCGAGTCGTTCTGCACGGCTCTTGAAGAGAGAGATATCTGGCTCAATATATTCGACCACCGGATCTTTTCCGGACGGGTGAAACTGAATAAACCGGAGCCGGCCATCTATAAGCTCCTGCTCAATACATTATCGACTGAGGCCGGTCCCTGTCGTCCGGAAGAAGTGCTATTCCTTGATGATCTGGAACACAACGTTATCGGTGCTCGTTACATGGGAATAAATGCCGAGGTTTATAACGTCTTTACAGGCGGACTCACGGCTATTGCCGAACAGTACGGTTTACCGATACCGTACGAGGCGCCTCCCCCGGAAAGCCGACTGCTGGATTCCGCCTGCGCGCCACACCACTATTTCTGATCGGAAATCAGCGAGCTGGAAAACAAAAACTCTTGACAGATAGAAAATGATGTACTATATTAGTTATTGCTAATAGTCTAATTAGGATTGGAAATGAAAAATTTTGTTGAGAGAATGGCAGAAATATTTAAGGCACTTGGTGATCCTACAAGACTTCGGATTATCAGAATACTGGCATCAAATACTGAAGATCGTTTCTGTGTTGTTGATATTGCAAAACGGGTCGGTATTACACAGTCTGCAGTATCGCAGCATATACGTATTCTCAAGCATTTGAATCTCCTGGATTCTGAGAGGAAGGGCTACAGGGTTTATTATTCTGTAAATGCTGATGTAATAAAGGAGTTTAAGGTTGATATGGATGAACTCTTCAGAAAAGCATTCATAAAGTGCAGTAAAAATATACCCTGTTCAGAATGTCCTGAGAGAGAGGATTGTACAGATATGTAAAAAATTTAAATAAGTCTATTAGTATCTGCTAATTATCTAATTATAAAGAGGAGAAAGACTATGCGAAAAAAAATTAAATGGATCGTTACAGGAATAATACTTTTGGTAATATTCGTCATGACAATGACGAAAACACCGGAAGACATAACAGAATTACTGACAAGAGTTACCAGTGAACTCACACTATTTTCCACTTATGTTCATGCAATTTTTCTTGCCGTTGCAGTTGCCGGACTGTTATTTAAAAAAACAAGAACTGTTTTGTTCTTTCTATTCATAGCCTTTATATCACTTTCAGCAACGATTATCTCAATAATATATATGATACTTCCCAATATTCTGATTTTTGCAACAATTTTTATATTGATAATAACAGCTTATTATAAAAAAGAACTTAATTTTGAATTCAGTAAAATGAAACCTGTTAACATATTTTTTGGAATTCTTGGGGTGATTTTTGGTTTCTGGTATCTGCATTGGGTTGAAACACCGATTTTGCTGAACGCACTGTTTAATTCCCCTTTGGGTTCTATAAACTGTCCCACACTCTTAACAATTTGTGCCTTTCTTTGCCTGACTGTAAAACCAAGGTCTCTGATGCTGGAATTTGTAACTGCTATAATTACTCTCTATTTTGGATTTTTCGGTATCTTCCGATTAGGGGCGTATGTTGACGTAATACTAATTGTCTGCGCTCTATTTCTAATTATGCGACTAAGCCCATCTTTAGCTGGTAATGACATTTTCGAGAAAGAGAGCATTGAATATGCATAATAGTAATCGGGCAACAAATATCGGAAAGGCTTCGCCTTATTTTGTTTATAAAATGATAGAATTAATACACGACAGCAAGCTGATGGCAAGTATCAGAAATCCCTATAAGCTTCTTAAAGCTGCAGGGATAGAACCAGGTCAAAAAGTATTGGAGATTGGATGCGGTCCTGGCGCCTTTACTATTCCGGCAGCTGAGATTGTCGGTAAAGATGGTTATGTTTATGCACTGGATATTCATCCACTGGCAATAAATAAAGTTGAGAATAAAATTAACGAAAGTGGAATGGAAAACATCAAACCTGTTTTAGCAGATGCTTCAAATACCGGACTGCCGGATCAGGAGATTGACCTTGTTTTTATGTTTGGTATACCCCATGTTTCCGGTGGACTAACAAATGTTATTTCTGAAATCCATAGAGTATTAAAACCAGGAGGAATCCTTTCTTTTGAGAAGTTGGGAAGATCAGAGAATAAAACAATTACGAATATAGAAAATAACGGATTTGTACTTGTTGAGAAGAACGGTAGAATTCTGCTATTTAGAAGATTGAAGCACGAAAGGGAGTGATTTAGACAGACTATCAGAAACACACTGATATTCTATCATTCCTTCTTAATAAAAATGCAAAAGGAGGAAGATACAAATACATAGAATGTAAGTTTTTGTTTATTAGCATAATTCAATATTGAGAGGATAAAGATGAAAAGAAAGCCGATTTTAGTTTTAATGGTTCTGGTACTTGGCATAGTTACATTACATTCTCAGACTGTATCGGATGATACCAAAGAGACCGGTAATTTAACGGTTTCAGTAAGTGGCTTCGAGAATGATAGAGGACAGCTCAGAATTGCACTTTTTAACTCTGAGGAGAATTACTCAAATAAGGAGGAACCAATAATACCATTCAATAGAGGTTTTGCAAGTATAAAAGACAATAAAACAATATGGGTTTTTGAAAACATTCCCTTTGGAGAGTATGCCGTCAAATGCTATCACGATGAAAACGGAAATGAAAAAATGGATCGTAACTTTCTTGGTATTCCTAAAGAGAAATATGGATTTTCAAATAATGCAAAGGGTAATTCAGGACCGCCGGATTATGAAGAGGCAATATTTATCTTCAATTCAGAGATAAAGAATATAGAAATTACAATATAACGGACAAGCAAGAATTAAAGAGGAAGAACATGAAAACCAGAATTAACATAAATCCGGAAACATGTATTGGATGTGGTTTGTGTGCAAGTGTATGCAGTAAAAAGATTCTCAAAATGAATCACAAGAGAGTAGAGGTTGTGGAATATGCCGATTGGAGTTGCTGTCAATGCGGGCTTTGTATGTCTATTTGCCCGACCAGGTCAATCCTGATTGAAGGGTTAAACTACAACGACTTTGTAACGTTGCCCGAAAATGAGGTTTCTTTTACAAACCTGGAGAAAATGCTCTCATCCAGAAGATCAATCAGGAGCTTCAGGGACAGAGGGATAGAACGTGAGGTTCTGAACAAGGTGATTATTGCATCAGCCATGTCTCCTATAGGTGCACTTCCTATAAATGTTCAGGTAATGATTCTTGACGAAAAGAAACACCTTGATGAGTTATACCGGGACACTGTCAGATGTTGGAATAAAATGATGCAGTCAATGAAGAACCCGATATATCGGATTATTTCCAGAAGAATTGCCGGAGCCAATCAGTATCATGCATTAACGCATCATGCTCTACCCTCCGCAAGAATTTGCTGCGAAAACGCCAACAACGGCAAGAATGTTTTTACATTTAATGCGCCTGCTGTCATGATCTTTCATGGCAGTAAACTTAGTGTCTGTGTTGTGGAGAATTGCTGGTTAGCTGCCTCGTATGCCACCATAGCCGCCCATTCTCTGGGTCTGGGTTCAATATTCAGCGGAATGATTCCGCCCATTGTCAACATGAATAAAGAGGTAAAACGCAAGTTAGGTATTCCTGACGAAAATAATATATACAGTTGTTTGCTTCTTGGCTATCCGGCGGTAGAATTCAAGAGGAAAATACCGCGGAAACATAAAGAGGTAATGTATCTTAATAAGTTTTAGAAATCAATCAGATAACGATAAGAGTAGTTCAGATACACCGGTTTACGAAAAGGAAATATGAGGAGAAGAAATACTTGAATAAAATTACTAACAAAACCTTGATGGTCATCTTAGCGTTGGAAGGTCTTATGCCGGGTATTTTCATCGGTCTGGAAAAGGGGTATCCATTTGAACCGCAAAGCACTTTAAATACAATTGCTACACTGGGTGGTAACCGACATATTTTAGCAATTATCATTCCGTTAATATTGATACCGTTAATCGCCAAGCAAATACGGGGAGGATTCCTGGCTCTTATTATTATCGTTTCGTTCACAGGTGTTTTAACAGTAATCACTCTTATTGACTTGTTGTTTGTCACCCCCGGGTCCGGGGGATTTGGACTCCCGATAGCTGCTGTTATGCTGATTATTCAAATATTCATACTTATATTCAGCTACCGGGCCAGAAAGGAAATGATTGAATCTAAACGGCATAATTAAAGTACAGAAAGGGGATGATTTTATGAATAAGATTTCTACTAATACGTTAGGTATTATTATTGGCCTGGTGGTCAGTGTTTTCTGGATTTTCATGGGGCTGGACATCGGCTTTCAGTATGGGTCCGGATTTGATAACTTTAGTTATATATTAACATTGGGGGGCTATCGGCACACTGTTATGCCGGTTTTCGCTTTATTTCTGATTCCGGTCTGTGCCCGGGAGTACAGATGGGGATTTTTGGCTGCAATGCTGCTGGGGATAGTTACGCTGACCCTGGCATTGATACATGTGATTTATATGCTGATCGTTGCTCCTGTTGGTTATAAATCACTAATATTCGGTCCTGCCTCCTGGTCAGTCATGCAGATCCCGCTGGTTGTATTCGGCTACAGAGCGTGGAGAAAGGCAGTCAAATTAAAAACATGCTGAAAACATCTATTACCAACAAGGCAGCCCCGTCAGTTCTCTTTATTGCTTATGGGGTTTTGAAGGGCTATGCAAAAAACCCATTCCGGCTTTTCTTGAAAATATTGTTGAATGTCCCGAAAATAAAAAAACAACTACCCCAAAAACTTGACGACGATATTAAAAAGCAGGCAGCAATAATTGCATCAATGTATAATGTACTGAAAGAGGAAGTTGACAAAGAAAGGGCCTTGTCAACTGTACAGGCAATAATAACCCCTATAGCGATTGCCGTACAGTTAGGGAATTTCCGCTATGCTGAAACCGAGCGTTCCTTTGATAATCTAAAAAAATACCATGAAATGGCTATCTCAGAAGGCCCTACAAGAACAAATAAAATGGAGATTGTTGAATCATCGGATGAAAAATATCATTTCAGGGTAAAAAGTTGTTTGCATATGGGAATTTATAAACGCCTCGGCGTTCCTGAGCTTACACGGATAATGTGTAATGTGGATAACGCTCTATATAATATTTACAGCCCTGATAAAGTCGTGTTTCACAGAAACGGCCCGGGGCATACAATTTTCGAAGGCTGCGAGTATTGCGAATTCATTTGCGAGAATAGAGAATTCAAACAGTAGAGGTAATTTCAAAAATCGAGTATTTTTGGAATTACCCAGACCTTTATGGAGTGTCCCCCACCCTGTCACAAACAGAGTCACCTTAAAATCTCAAGCAGCCAGATGCTTCCGCACCTCCTCTTCCCCGGTCTTCAGCGGTGTCACCCATTTCCGATCAAGACTCTTCCGTCCCGGTCCTTCCAGAGGAAAATCCGACTTCCAGAAATACCGGCGGGTGAAGAATCCCGAGATCATCTTATCCAA
>JAUVIY010000369.1 GCA_030592625.1 Spirochaeta sp.
CCAGCCAGGGGGCGATTTCCTCTTTGGTCAGATTCTTGTTGATCCCCCCGGGAATAGCGCCGGTACCATGAATCTTTTTCCCGGCTGTGATTCGGATCATCTCCTGTCCGAACTTCCTCATCATCACACCCTGAACAGCCAGATCCTTGTGTTTCATAGCCACACCAACCACGTTGCGAATCTTCGGGTCGCCGTCTACACCGAATAGCAGATCGGGGGACGCCAGATGGAAGAAATGCAGCGAGTGGGACTGAAATACCTGCCCGTAGTGCATCAGGCGTCTCATCTTCTCACCGGTGGGTGTCAGTCCGTCTCCGGTACCCGCTCCCACGATGACATCGACGGCTTTGGCGGCGGCCAGATGATGGCTCACAGGACAAATACCGCAGAGGCGCTGAACGAGTACGGGCGCTTCCCAATACGGCCGGCCTTGTACGAAACGTTCGAATCCTCTGAATTCGACGATATGCAGCCGGGTCTGGGCAATCTTTCCGGCATCATCAATCTTGATAGTCACCTTCCCGTGGCCTTCAACCCTGGTAACCGGCTCTATCGTAATCTTCCTACCCATGAGTTCCTCCCGATTCAGTCATACTTGAACACCTCATAGGGCAGTTGGATTTCTTTACCCGTGAGCAGTGCTGTAAGGACTTCCCAGATCAGGTCCGCCCGGGGCGGACATCCTGGAATGAAATAATCGATATCCACGACTTCATGGCAGGGATAAACCCTGTCCAGAATCATGGGGATCTCTTCATCGTTCGGAATAATCTTCTCCGGATTGCAGTCGGACACTGTGGGTCCGTCAAGATATGCCTCTTCAAGGCATTCCTTCACAGGAATATTGTTTCTCAAAGCAGGCAATCCGCCCATTATCGAACACTCCCCCAGGGAGATCAGGACTTTACAATGCTTCCGGAAATCTCTGAGTACGTGGACGTTCTCGCTGTTACAGCAGCCTCCCTCTATCAATCCGACATCACAGTCCCGGGAGAACTCCTTGATGTCGGTTATCGGTGATTTGTCGAATTCGACAAGTTCGATCAGATCGAGAATCCGTTCATCGATATCCAGGATGGACATATGACAACCGAAACATCCGGCGAGGGATGTCGTAGCAACGACCGCCTTTGTTTTTGTCATGACATTGTTCCCACTTCAGAACCGATTTCCACTTTATCGAATGGTCTCTCCCCGATGGGAACCTTGAATCCGTTCCGTTTCTTCAGGATGGCCCCCACCGGACAGATATCCATGGCTTTCTGGGCAAGTTCATCACTGATACCTCCGGCCAACTCCGTATCGATGCTGATAACCACCTGATAGCCGCGATTTTTAAAGGCGAAAAGACTCTTTCCATTTTCATCCTTAATCGCCCGAATGCACCTCTTGCAGAGGATGCAGCGATTCTGATCCTTCATAATCTTCGGATTCTTCGATTCCACCGGCCTGTCGGGAGAGAGATAAGGAAATCGCGGGGAGCTGATTCGATATCTGTAGGCCAGAGCCTGCAACTCACAGAATCCGCTCTTCTCGCAGGACGGGCAGAAATGATTACCCTCGGTGAGCATCAATTCGACGATTCCCCGCCGCAGCTCTTCGAGTTCATCCGACATATTCACAATCTCCATCCTATCGAAAACCCTGGTGGTACAAGCCGTCATGAGATTGCCGTTTACCCTGACTGTACACATCCTGCACGACCCCTTGGGTTTTATTCCCTCAAAATTGCAGAGGGATGGGATGTAGACTCCGTTGTCCTTTGCGGCGGCCAGTATAAACGTACCTTCCTCAGCCAGGTACTCCTTACCGTCGATCTTGAAATTCACCAAAGTTGCCATCATCTACCCCTTACATCTCAAACATTTCTTGATAGACGTCTCGGTCTGCTGCTTCACAATAATCGAGTACCGCCTTTTTCAGGTCGAAACTGGAGACATATCCCGTATCTTCTTCAGTTATCAGAGATTCATATTTCTCACCGAAATTCTTGATGGTAGTCAGGATGGGATTTGCCGCTGTTTGCCCCAGACCGCAGCGATTGGCCTTCATCATGGTTGCCCAATCAAGCATGTCCTTGATGTCCTTTTTCTTCCCGTGTCCGGCAATAATTTTTTCCAGAGTGAGTTTATACATCCGGGTTAAGGCACGGCATGGCACACAGGATCCGCATGATTCATCGATGAAGAAATCCATAAAATTCAAAATAACGTCCTTCAACAGGTTGCGTGAATTGTTGAAGATAATCAGCGATCCCCCGGTGGCCAGGTCCTCGAAACTCAGCACACGCTCGAATTCATCCGGGCCGATGCATGAACCCGAAGGTCCGCCGACTTGAACGGCTTGAATCTCATCGGGTTCCGTGCCGACCATGTCCAGGATGTCCCGGATACAGAAACCCCATTCAATCTCGTAGATACCCGGATACCGGCAGTCACCGGAAATTGACAACAGCTTGGTTCCTGTCGACTTCTCGGTTCCCAGACTGCGATACCATTCAACGCCGTTGTTGAGGATTTTCACACAGGAGCACAGGGTCTCGACATTATTCACAACCGTCGGGTGGTTCAGGTAACCCACCTCGACAGGAAAGGGCGGCCGGTCCCGGGGCTCCCCCCGCTTTCCTTCTGCCGACTCGATCAACGCGGATTCCTCACCGCATACGTAAGCACCGGCCCCGAATTGAATCCGTATATCGAAATTGAATCCCGGTTTGCCGCCTATGTCCTTCCCGAGCCACCCTTCACCCCGAAGATTCGTGAGTATGTCTTCCAGGTAAGCCTTCATATACCGGTATTCATGCCTTATATAGAGGATACCTTTGGATGCACCCACCGCATACGCGGCAAGGGTCATACCCTCGAAAAC
>JAUVIY010000337.1 GCA_030592625.1 Spirochaeta sp.
GCGAGGTGAGTATCTTCACCCATCCCCGGTATCGGTATCGGGGAATTCGGACAGGTCCAGGGCCCATTGATCGATAAACCACTCACCTTCCCATCTGGAGAGATAGATATGACCGTAACCTACAAGTTCGGTACCGGTTAATCGGATCGGAACGGTAACACGCTCATTCTCCCGATGCGGGAGGGCGTAGCGGGGATAGACATCCTTCCCCCCGCCTTTCAGAGCCTGAGCTAAGCCAAGAGACAGGGGCATGTGAACGGCAGGATGAAGCTGTGCTTCCGGTACCTCACCCTGCCTGATGGACGAAAATGCTCTGTCGCAGACATCCAGTGCCGACGCCCAGAGAGGATCGGGTCTGCGCCGGTCGGCAAGCAGTCCCATGGATTCATCTTCAGGCAGTCGGGCCTCACCCCGATTCCATTCCATAAAAGAGAACCATTGCTCCTCACCTGGAGTCTGGGCATTCAGATATCCGCAGCAAATACATGTAATGAGAAGAAATACGGAAAGGCTGATACGGCGTCTCGACAAGATGATTCACGTTCCCAACAGATCGCTGATATCGTCCAGTGATATGTCCAGAGCCCCACCCTGATCCTCCAGATTGCTGCGCTCTTTGAGAGGCAGATACTCATCGTTATAAGCTGCGGCCAGACGGAAAATATCATCTTCCCCGTATTCGGGGGGAACGCTCACTTCCAGATTGTAACTCTTCTCGGTAAGGCCCCGCACCATGACATTCACCGGATCGCTCACGGTGATGGCGAAATGAGGACTGTAGGTAATCATCAAGAGGAGGACAACAGTCAGCGTGGACAGGAACCCCGTAAGATTGAGCTTGGACTGGGCGACAGCTGAGGGACGGATATCGAACCATATTGAATAAGAGCCGGCCTCCTGAACGGTATAATCACCGGGACCGAAATATTTCTTCAAATATTCATCACTGTTCCTTGCGTACAGAGTCCAGTCGTCATCCTTGAGCATCAGAACCGACGGACGGGATTTACCCCATACCTCGGCACTGTCCGGCCCTGCGGCACGCTGGGGGTTCTCCTCAAGGGATGTGACGGCGGCGGACTGCTCCAACAGCCAGGCATCTTCAGTACCGGTGTAATCCGTCATGGCGAAAACGGTTCCGATAATGGTAACCGAAAAAATCAGGGTTGAGGCGGCGGTAGTGATGATGCGGACTGTATGACGCTGCACCATTGCCGAATCGGCGAAGCGAATCCTGCGAAAAATCTTCAGAAGCCGCAGCAGCCTGAGCACCCGGGCCATACGGACCGCCTTCACCACCTTCAACAGGCCGATGAGGGCGCCCGAACCGGCGAAAACCGCCCCGCCAAGCATGGAGAAAAAGACCGGACCGGAAGTGAAGATGAGCAGGGGCACCGATGCGACGAAATCCACCCAGCCATTTTCCCTGAGGAAATAATGTCGAAATGATTTTTCAGTAATGGCATTCCAGCTGCGGATGAGAAATTCCAGGGTAAAGAACAGATCGAATGCGAAACCCGTGTACAGAAATATTCTTCGGATCGTCCAGGCGGCACCGGAGATAACCAGGATGTCCTCAGCCAGGGTTTGCAGCAGCACAAGGACGATGGCCGCGGTAACAACACCTTCGATAAGGTTTGTAAATCGTTTATTCATAATCATTACCATCCGTTTTCCGCGGCGATGCCGTGGAGTTCCACCAGCATATCCAGATCGAAACCGTAAAATTTGTAATTCTTCCGGGCCACGCTGAACCAGCTCTTGTCCGATGACTCGGCCCCCCGGTCCACTTTCATCCCGGGTTTCAGGTTCCGGCATCGATGGGAAAAGACCGCGGCAAGGCGTGCCGTACTCTCCATGTAGGGATTGTCCTGGAAGGACAGTGAACTGTTCACACCGGCCTTCACTACCGCCTCCGGCATAAGAGTCAGGGATTTGGCTGCTTCCACAGTGACTTTATTGGCAAACGCGGAAGAAATCAGAATCAGATTGCGACCTGATGATGAAGACTGGCCGCCGGGAGAGAAAAACTGAACCGATGGCCGAATCAGCATGGTGGCTTTCACCAGATCCGTCACTTCATTAGTACTGATTTTCAGACGCTGTACTTTCCTGAGTTCAAAACTGATGTATTTCTGTCGCTGGAAAATCTTTTCCATATACCGGTCAATCACCCCGGTTCCCACGCCCATCAACGGGCCGGTGAGTTCCTTCCTGGAATTGGTCTGTCCCGACAGAGTCTTAAGAAATTGAGCCATCTCTGCCTTCACAGCCGCAGGTGCAGCACTGCGATGAGGCATGTGCTGGGTGAAAGCAAAATCCATTTTTTTCTCGAGTATCGCTTCATACAGGGGAGAAAGCGCCTTGTTGGTGAAATTCGATAGTGCGGATTTGAGCAATTCAAGAATTCGGGGCCAGGGCATATCGGGGAAAAAAGCACCGGAGGCCAGAGTAGGCTGCAGTGTTTTACCGTTAATCTCGAGGAATTGGAGCAGTTGTTCCTCTTTTTGTAAGGGTGAAAGCCCCGAAAGTGAGGGATTCTCCCATAATCTGCCGACGAAAGTCGTGGCTTTTTCCTGTTCAACACTCATAAAAACCCGCTTTATCCTGCTTTTTATTTGGCATTTTGCTATTCCGTGTCATGATAATATGCGGATGCCTCGTGTTGCACGGATTTTTTTTACTTCCTCTATTCTCTTTATACTATGGGGGTTTTCCACCTCCAGTATATTGTCCGGTCAGGAAATCCCGGACGATACCGCATCAAGTTTAGCAGGCGAAGAGGAAGAAGGCAAAATCACTCCTGAAGCCTCGGCTTATCTGTTGGACCTGAAAGTCGGCGATATCGGCGTCGACCTCCTCTGGGACGGGTACTGGCGAATGAGTTTCGTGACCGGAGGCAGCTTCGGCAAGAAAACTGAGCAAAATGTTTACACCGGCCTCAGCCGGGGCACCGCATTCTTCCAGGAACCGGACGTCACTCTCACCCTCTGGCTGAACAACAGATGGTTTATTGAAACCACCTTCCTTGAGGGGTTCGAACGTAATACATACAGGGCCGGATACATCGGAGGGAATGATGACTTCGTCAGGGAAGTCATCGTCGGAAACGCCGGAGTGAATGCGACATCTTATGCGGAAATCGACGTACCCGCCCCCCGATACAACACTCCGGGAATCGTCGCAAAATTCGCCACACCGAAATCTGAGCACGAAATCCTGGTCCGTTACGATCCCACCGAAGCCGATGAGATGATTTTCCAGGGCCAGTACGAAGTGAATACCCAGGACATCGGCCTGCCGGAATTCGTTGAAGGGAAGTACTTTCTCCTGCCGGATA